>NZ_JAFEMR010000034.1:0-39701 GCF_016892495.1 Bacillus sp. RIT 809
AGTATTAGTTTTCAAATAATCACAACGATATATGCTGCCTAATAATTTGGAGTGATTAGTTAAAAAGATCTGATTCGTTTAACCAACAATGTATATCAACTATTTTCGTTGCATTTATTTATTAGATTCTACAAATTTAAAATTCCCCTCATATACATAAACTTATCTTAATGTGTATGAGGGATAAGCCCTACCTTTTCTTTATTTCTTTTTTACGATAAGATAAGCAATCATATAGTGAAGCTTGCTCTTTATATCGCGATTGTTCAAAATCAAATGCTCCGCCTGGGAAGAATCCTACTATACTTAAACCTGCTTCATCACATAGATGGCTAATCTCTTCTATTGTATAGCAACGTAAAGACTGTGTCACAATATCATTTGGATAATTAGGATTCCACCAATGATCTAACATTCTTTCATTTATACTATCATATTCATATTTTCGCATAGCTGAACTTAATGACATTTCTTGGCCACTTATCTTTTTCCAATACAATGGTTGATAAATATCAATAAGTGCACATCCTTCATCCAATCTTTAATCCTTTTTAGTAGAAACAATTGCTCATCATCTGTTCCTACACCAAATCCATCTAAATAACTTACTACATCAAATTCTTCCGAAATGTCAACTTGATAGAAATCACCATGGTGAATCGTAATATCCTTACTTGAATGATCCCTTGCAAATTCAACTAATTCTGTTACAAGTTCAACTGTAGTCATTTTTACATTCAACTTAGACATCGCTCTTGCAAATCCACCATTTCCTGCACCAAGTTCTAACATCGTTTGAAATGGATGGCCAACTTGTTCTTGAACTTCTTTAGCAACCTGCTCTAGCCAGTTTTCCGTATTTATATCATAATTCAACAGTTCAAATTGTTTTTTGTAAAATTCCTTCACATTTAATTCGTTCATTATTATTCTCCTCCTGCAATAGATTTTTCTACTACAGGTGAGCAACTAAATTTCTGATACCCATGAAAAATCCCCTTTAGTATTTCCCTATATTTAAAATTTATCAAAATAATAAGAATTTAAAAAGTATAAATTCAAAAAGCAGATAATGGATTATTCCACTATCTGCTTTCACATCATTCTATAGCTGCTTTTATTTTTCTTTTTGATACTCCACCCAATCACCAGAAATGATAACTTTCTTTAACATTTCTCTATCTTGAGCAACATACACATATGCATGTATTTCTTTATCAGCAAAATATACTGTTTGCGTTATCCGGTCATATAAATCACTCTCAGCATTACCTGTATATTCTTCAAGTTCATCTAATTTTTGCAAAACATCACTATTTACTTCATAAACTTCCCCATATACTTTTTCCTCGTTTGAACAAATCATTGCAGGATACCCTTCGTTTGTATCAAATAATTTGCCATACGTCCATGCTCCGTCTGCGATGCATGTTGCACCTTGCATATAATGAGCATTCGTTTGCTCTTTTCTTAACGTGCCATACACGAAAACATGATGCATATGTCCCTATCCCCTTTTTATTGCTCGTTACTTTCTAATTTGTAAATATGCACGAATCATAAAGTAACTCACTTCACCTGGAAGCTGTTCTTTAATAGATTTCAAACCACCTTCTGCATTTTGTACGGCAGTTTCAATAAGAGCTTCATACTCTGTTGGAACAAAGCTTTGCCATTCTACTTCCATACCATCTTCATGGCAACGGATTAAGTGGTTTTCAATCGTTTGTCTTGATAGACCTCTATCTTTCGCAATCTCATTTAAATCAATGCCTTGTTTATACATTTCATATGTTTCTATATGAGAATTCGCTGACGCTTTTCCTGATTTTTTACTCTCTGAAACAACTTCAGTCTTAATTGTTTCCGCATAGTTTGGGTTATCTTCAATAAAGTGCTGAACTGCTTGTAAGAAGTGAGACCCGTACTTCACAAGTTTGTGTTCTCCGATTCCTTTTACAGTTAGGAGTTCGGAGTCACTTTTTGGCATTTTCGCACACATATCTTTTAACGTTTGGTCAGAGAAAATAACGAACGGCGGTACCCCTTCTCCTTGCGCAATTTCTTTACGCACTTCACGAAGCACTTCAAATAAAGGATGGTCTTGAACAATTTGTCTCGTTTCTACTCGTTCTTTGCGTAAAACATTCTCTTTACCAAGTAATACTTCTTTTCCTTTTTCCGTTACTTTTAATGTCGGATACGTACCATGTTCAACTGCAATTAACTCATCTGAAATTAAAAACTCAATAAACTCACTGACTTCTTTCACACTACGGTTTGACAAAAGACCGTATGTTGGCAAAGTATGAAAATTAAATTCAATGACTTTCTTATTTTTAGATCCAGTTAATACTTGTGCAATCATTTGTTTTCCGAATCGTTGGTTCGTTCGAATCATACAAGATAGTACCATTTGTGATTCTCTCGTCACATCGATACTTTCACGGTCGTCCGTACAATTACCACAGCGGCCACAATCTTCCTTCGGCTCTTCTCCGAAGTATTGCAAAATAAATGATTGTAAACATTGTTCTGTATGACAGTAATCGGTCATATTTTGGAGTTTTTCAAGTTCGTTTGAAAAACGTGATTCTCCAGTTGATTGATCGATTAAAAAGCGTTGTACTTGCACATCTTGAGAAGAATATAACAAAATACATTCACTATCTAATCCGTCACGACCAGCACGTCCTGCTTCTTGATAGTAACTTTCCATATTTTTTGGCAGTTGATAATGAATAACGTAACGAATATTCGATTTATCAATCCCCATTCCAAACGCTGATGTCGCTACCATAACGCTGATTTCATCTCGTAAAAAGAGTTCTTGCTGTTCATTTCGGTCGTGATCGCTCATACCAGCATGATATTTCGATACCGAAACTCCTGCTTTCCCTAAATCTTCATATAACTGATCGACTACTTTTCTTGTAGCTGCATAAATAATCCCAGATTCCTTCTGATTTTGACGAATATAATCTGCTAAATACGCATTACGATCCTGTCCTTTAATTACTGAAAACGATAAGTTCTCGCGCTCGAACGTTGTCATAATTGTATTTTCTTGATTAATTTCAAGCGTGTTACAAATATCATCACGCACTTGTGGTGTCGCTGTTGCTGTTAATGCTAAAACGAGTGGTTTTTCTGGAAGATAATCTAATATGCGATGTATATGTAAATAACTCGGGCGGAAATCATGACCCCACTGCGAAATACAGTGCGCCTCATCAATCGCTATCATCGGGATTTTCATATCGATAAGTTGATCAACAAACTCCATAGAATCAAGACGCTCAGGCGCCACGTAAAGCAACTTGTAATGCCCTTGTTTCGCCAATTGAATTCGTTGATTCGCTTCTGTAATAGAAATAGAACTATTAATATATGTAGCGGAAATACCGTTTTGTATTAATGTATCTACTTGATCTTTCATAAGTGAAATCAAAGGTGAGATAACTAATGTCGTTCCTTCGAATACTAATGCGGGAATTTGATAACAAATTGACTTACCACCGCCCGTAGGCATAATACAAACTGTATCTTTCCCATCTAATACATTTTTAATTGTTTCATCTTGTCCTCTTCGGAATGACGAATAACCGAAATAAGACGCTAAAAGTTCTTGTGCTTTTGTAAACAAAAAAGAGTCACCTGCTTTTCTATATCTTTCATCTATTTCTATTATATCATCACTTATGCGTCATGAAAGTGCTGAATGAAAGAGTTATATATAATCTATCATCAAACTGATTCTCGCCATCCTTTTTCATTATTCTAAGTTTCTCTTCATTTTGGATATTAATTAGTATCGGTGTTTTAGTTGCTTTCTACGTTTTACAACATATAAAACACAAATCTAGTATACAAGAAGAAAGAATTTCAATATAAATATTCATTTTATTCGCCTTACTAGAATACTACTAATCGTATACATGTGAATTTGAGGAGGTTAAATTATGAAACGTAGTTACAATAGTTCCATCAAGCCTAAAGAGTCAAATGAAAAACTCCAATTTTCTAATAATGATGCGTGGAAATATGAATCATTTTATAAGTATCAGCCCTTATTTTCTTATAGCAAGCTTATGAATTTCCTTTCTCAACTTTTTAAACGTTAATACATGTGCCAAATATATATTATTCAAACAAATTTTCTCAACATATAACTTATAGACTTACTACAATACAGTTGTTACCATATATAATAATCTGTTAGATAAACCCCTTATGTTGACCTGCTTAAAATTAGCAGGTCTTTTTTATCCTTACATATTGCAATGTATGATATCCTGGCTGAAAAGTCTTTTCTCCATTTTAGAACCCTATTCCACTCTCCACAAATGATTATAATTCCAAAAAGCAAAATATAAATCCGCTACATTCATACAAGCAATTCATTTTTTCTCAATACACAAAGTGAATTTCATTTGTTATTATGAAGATACTCTAGATGAGTCTTTGCTCATCAACATTATCTAGTTAAAGGGGTCTGCCGCGGGAAGCAGATCCCTTTAACTTTATTAAAAATTATCCTTTTCATTTGGACGCATTTACCAGGTTATTTCGAAAGAATTTTATGCTAATATTACGTAGTCGAGTCCGACATCTCGGCAATACCCTTTTGAGGTCCTGCAATTTCCCTTGCAGGACCTCTATTATTTTAAAATTCTTTTGATTCGTATATATCATAAGTGTGTTTTTCATTCCCCTTCAACTTTCTCCTTTTCCAACTCTCAAAAAAACTCTTGGACACGTAACTTAAAAATAACGTTTATCATATTGTGAGATATACATGTTCAAAGGAGTGTAACTATTTATGTATACTTATTGGCAATCGTATTACTCCCCTTATCATATCACTAATGGAAACTTCGATTCATTTGTACGAAATTACCGAGTTAGTAAAAACGAAAACTTTTTAAAAGGATATATGCGTTCTTTATGGGAACAACACGTCACTTGGACGCGATTAGCCATTATAGGCATCATCTTTAACTTGCCAGACGTAAACGTTACTGTTGGACGTCTTCTACAAAATGCAACACATATGGGGCTTTCACTTGAACCATTCTACGGAGAAAATGCAGTAAAAAAATATAGTGCATTAATTAAAGACCACTTAGTAATTGCTGCTGATCTTGTTAAAGCTGCAAAAGCTGGCGATCAAAACGCAGCAGCCGCTATAGAAAAGAAGTGGTACTCTAATGGTGATGAAATTGTTGAATTTCTAACCAGTATCAACCCATATATAGAAAAAGAAGAATTTAGAAAAATGTTTTATGAGCATTTAGCGTTAACGAAAGCGGAAGCACTGGCCTTCCTAAATAAAGATTATGATGCCAGTGTAAAACTATACGATAAAATTGAAAAAGAAGCATTAGAAATGGCCGACATGATAACAGACGCAATCGTAAAACAATTTCCGCAAGTATTTCAATAATAATAAGCCGATTTGAAAAAACAAATCGGCTTATTTAGTTTTCTATCAATGATATTTCACCACTCCTCTTTACATTTAACGTATATCGATATATTTTATTAATATCCGTTTTTTATAGGAGGAAATAGTTTGATTAACGCCATTGGTCTCGTATTTATTCTCACAAATAAACACGAGAAAAAGAAGAAAGTTTATCTGAATGAAAAATTCGCATTAATAGACATTATTGATTCTAAGGAAGTATTTGATGATGAAGGTAACTCATTAGTAGAACTAACATGTAAATACAGTATATATTTAGATGAAAAATACTACTGTAAATCTCTCGATGATTATACTGGACAAGTATTCCCCTTCTTAAGCGCTAAAATAGGAAAGGGACTTCTTAGAAACTTAAATTATTACTTTTCTTACGTTGATGCCTATGATAAAAAACCACCTGTTAAAGAAATAAGACCTCTTATGAAACAAGTAACTAACAGATAGTGGACAGTATTCAAAAAGAAAGCACCTAACTTCAGATGCTTTCTTTTTTTGAATCAGTAACTCGCTAACTTTCATCTCCTTCTAAATATATGTACCCAAGCATACTTTAAAATAAAAACATTGGAGGATTAGGCTGAATGAAATATTCAGAATCAATCGTAAGTAAACGGCTTCGAAAACTTAGAACAGTTGGTGTATTTTTTATACTATTTTTAATCGCATGGCTTGGATATACAAAATTACTTTATGAAAACGGATTTCTTCAAGAAAAGAAAAATTCAGTTGAAGTAATGAATACTAGCATTACAGGAGAAATTGAAAACACTTTTCATGTAAACTTACAAGGTTATCGTAAAACGAGCCTTGATATCGTAATAGATGCAAGTAAAACCGATCCGAGTGAATTATCATTAATCGAAATTATTAACACATCTTGTTCTCAAGATTGCATAGGTGAACCTTCAACTTACGTAAAATCGAATCACGGATATATCTTTTATAAAGAAGCTAACGGTACCCATGTATCTTTAAAAATTAAAAAGCAAGATTCATGGGAAATAGAAAAAAAATCCGTTCAAAATGGAATTTAAAAGGTTCATACAAAAAAAGAGTACTTTACTTCAAAGTACTCTTTCAAAGAAAATTACCACTTACGGCATTTGTCATCATCGTTGTCACGTTTACGATTGCGACGGCAATCATCACAATCACAGTCACGTTTACGATTGCAACCACAATCATCAAAATCTCTGCGTCTACATCTACCAAACATTAAATCATCCCAAAATCTATTACAATCTCTACGTCTACAACCACAATTATTACACATGAATATGATTCCCCCTAATACATAATAGAATTCCTCATATTCTATGTTTAAAAGGATAAAATGGCTTGTTTACTAGTCTAATTAAAATGTATAAATGTGATGTAATTTGAATCAAATACTAATTCATGCCTATATTTCCTGCTGCCCTTCCACAGCCCCCTTCAACCTCTGCAACATATACCCAATCCCTCTAGATATGTAATGAGAAATGGCTATATTACACGGTTTATGGATGGGTTCGGTTTAACTAAGCGGATAAATTTATAGGATTTGCGACCAAAATGTGACCGCTATTCAAATAATAATTTGCTATTTGACATAATTATTTCCATTTTATTTTATAT
The DNA here is from genome assembly GCF_016892495.1 of Bacillus sp. RIT 809. Taxonomy (NCBI): domain Bacteria; kingdom Bacillati; phylum Bacillota; class Bacilli; order Caryophanales; family Bacillaceae; genus Bacillus; species Bacillus sp. RIT 809. The sequence continues at coordinate 7,106 of NZ_JAFEMR010000034.1, forward strand.
AAAGATTACTATACTAATCTAAAATTTCTGTGTTTACATTTTTTCTTTTTATCTCATAATTTTAATTTGGAAAAGGGACTCCACAGTAATTTCTCCTATTATATATAAATCATGTTTAGTTGAATTAGTTTGATTTTATAAGGAGCCGAAAACCTCTAAATGTTTATTTTATAATTACATAATTAATCCTAACATCTCCAAAAATTGATATAATGATACAGTTATTAATAGCCATTAGGGAGATATACAACATGAACTATACAAGTATGCCAAAAAGAATAGGTATGGTTAAGCGGACTCCATTCGCTTCGGTACCGAAGAAATTCAACGGTATTGGTAAGATTGTTAAAAAACAAACAAAAGTGGAGCGCCCTACATTAACCCAAGACGAACAAGAAATTATTGAAAACAAGTTATTATGTTCATTTCTTTCTGAAGAGAAGATGTTGATTACTTATTATAGAGATGGTCATTTACTTAATAGATATATGACTGTAACTGACATAAATCCGATAAAGAATTTAATAACTTGCACTGATGCATCTTATAACAGAATCTTCCTTAAATTTATAGATATAATTGATTTGAGATAAAAAACATACAGTTTTCCAAATATAACCGGGAATAAAAATGAAAGAATCTTGTATTCTAAGTTAAATACAGACAGAGCAAGAGTGTAATTTCTTATGAGAGTTAGCAAGATAAAGGCTGTTTGTTATGGTTATCGAATACAAACTCAATAGAGAGAGCAGAGGAAGCATTTAGATAATAGTTGAAGCCGTCCGATTAAGGACGGCTTCAACTATTATCTAACTTTGATATATTCATACCACCATTTACCACCTTGTCTAGTATCCATCCCCAACAGTTTCTCCCGTTAGAGCGTATAGGAATCCTACTTTACTTTTTAACTCTCCGTTATATCCTGCTGCGCTTCCACAGCACCCTTCAACTTCTGCAACATATACCCAATCCCTCTACATCCTTCTAACGGATATGTAATGATTTCTTCTGGATATAACTTCGTCACTACTTTTTTATGCTTCTTGCCTGCAAGTAAGACAATTTCATCAAACTGAAGTAAGTCTTTTTCAATCATCTGTTTTTGTAATTGTTCTATACTAATAATCTCATTACTCTTTGAATCAAATGCAAGATCATAGTTTTCCTTTACAATATCATTTGGTCTTAAAAATCCATGCTTTGCTGATAATATAACCCAGTTCTCGAAAAACTCAGTTGCATACGCCTGACATGCTTTTCCGAATGGACTAATATATACATCTTTTGCCTCTGCCTCTCCATACTCTGGGTACTTATCCCAAATTTTCTTCTTTCCGCATGGAATTATGCATAACCTTTTCATCGTTATTTCTTACCCCGCTTCTATATTTCTTATGAAATATCAATTTTTCAGTACATTTTTTTACAGAATACTATATACTAATCTTGAAAGATAAAATTACATTATCTTCTATATTTGGTTTAATTCCTTTTAGAACAGTCTATTAAGCATATGTATTATTACATAAACACACCGTACTAAAGTCACTTTCATACAGCATGCATACACCTCATCCTTTAGTGAATTTGTAAAGATTTCGTAAAATCAAGTACACTTAATCTCCCAATCGCTATTCAATAGTACAATATATAAATGTATTATAAAAAGGAGGTGAACAACTATGAAAAATATACTCCCAGCATTATTAGCTTATATTATTGTTTGTATCATCGCGATTATCATTCCAGCATCTGACGGCTATAATACTGTAGGTTGGAAATTCTTTGTTGGGCAAGCGTACGCAATACCTATTTTCATTATTGCTGCTATTATTACATTTTATATAAATAAGAAACGATCTTATGAATAAACGATAAGTAGGATAGCTATTGCTATCCTTTTTTATTTCCCATCTGTAATTTTATAATAAAAAAGGACAAGCAGCCACTCCGGCTACTTGTCCTTTCTGTTTATCCATACTCAATAATATTAAGCTTGGAATGTTTCTGTTAATACAGGAACGATTTGTTTTTTACGAGATACAACACCTTTTAAAGTAGCTGTGTTATTTTGTAATGTTACGTTGTATGCTTTCTCAACAACGTCTGTTGCTTTACCGATCGCAAGGCCAACAGAATCGTTAGTTAAGATGTCAGTTACAACGAATAAGAATAGGTCTAAACCTTTTTCTTCTACTACTGCAGAAATAACTTTTTCAAGTTCTGCTTGGTGTACAAGAACGTCGTTTGTATCAACAGCGTTTACTTGTGCGATTTCAACTTTCGCGTTACCCATTTGGAATTCTTTAGCGTCAAGGGAGATTAATTGCTCCATTGTTTTTCCGCTTAAGTCAGCACCAGCTTTTAACATTTCTAAGCCGTAGCTATCTGCATCTACACCAGCGATTTCCGCTAATTCACGAGCTGCTGCTACGTCTTGTTCTGTGCAAGTTGGAGATTTGAATAGTAAAGAATCTGAAATAATTGCAGATAACATTAAACCTGCAACTTCTTTACGAATTGCAACACCATTTTCTTTGTACATTTTGTTTAAGATTGTAGCTGTACAACCAACTGGCTCACAACGGTAGTATATAGGATCGCTTGTCTCAAAGTTAGCGATACGGTGATGGTCAATAACTTCTAACACACGAACAGATTCGATATCGTTAGCACTTTGTTGGCGTTCGTTATGGTCAACTAAAATAACGTTGTCCACTTCGTTTGCTACTGTCTCAACAAAACGCGGTCCTTCTACTTTAAAAGAGTCTAACGCAAATTGAGTTTCACCGCTGATTTCGCCTAAACGTACAGGCTCAGCATTCATTCCTAATTCTTTTTTCAATTCTGCATAAGCAATCGCAGAACAAATTGCATCTGTATCTGGGTTTTTATGCCCGAAAACTAGTACTTTTTCCATGTTTTCCACCTCTTCATGAAAAGGATATCTTAAAGAAGCAAATATGACAATATTTAAAGCGTATTTTTTTATAAATAATTGCAGTTTCTTCTATATTTTTCATCGTTTTCACAAAAAAAGACCATCTAAAATATTTTAGATGGTCAAAGGTTATCTTTTCGTTAAAATAAAGATGGAACTTGCACTACGTTATTAACTGCGAAATTGGCAAAGGCAGTCTAATTATCGAATAGCCCTCTTCCTCTCAGATTTGCGGAAACAGGCTCCTTTCCTATTTCACGTGCCCATATAGATAACTGGCCGATATGGTGGATTTCGTGGACAATGACATGACGTATTATCTCTCCGTGTGTACATTCAATGACTCGGCGCCTAATTGGTGCGTCTCTAGAGCTAATCGGTTCTTCATTGAAATCAGTTTCTGAAAGTTTCCGAGAATCCATTTCATTTGTCCAAGATGTCACAAATTGCTTCACTTTCTCATGGTATTGAGCTGAAAGATTTTTCACTTTTTGCAAGCTGGCATACTCTTCAAACAACGGCTCCTCAAGCACTGGTTCACCTCGCAAACCTAAGATCCACATATATTCCACATCTACAATGTGAAATAAGGTATGTAGGATACTGCCGAACCCACCGACCCGTTTCTTTAATAGTTCTTCATCCGGCATGTCTTCGCACAATGTAAACCAATCATCACGAACTTGCCAATTATATTGAAACAGTTTCAACATCACAGCAACCTCCATCTTTTAGATTAACATTTAATATTCACCAAAAGACTTCAAAATCCCTATTTAAGTATTAACTCTAAAAAACCTGTTAAAACCTTCTACAAACTGGCTCTTTAATTGAACATTCTAGATGAAGTTAAAGGGTCAAAAGAAAAACACTATTGTACAGGGTTTTATCAAACTTTATTTTAAATTATCAATCTTTTTTACAAATCAATACACAGACATAATAACAAATATGTCGTTTGAAATTATCTCCCTTTTTAAATAAAAAACTAAATCATTTTATAATAAATAACCGTTGCATCTAACTCACCATTCGGAGAAATTGCATACCCCGGTATTCTGCCGGATTCTTGATAATCTAATGACTTATACAATCTATTAGAAGGGTCTCCTTCTCTAGTATCTAAAACTAAAAGAGACCTATTTTCTTGCTTTGCTCTTTCTTCTGCTTTTTGCATAAGTGAACGTCCAATGCCATTACGTCTAAAGTTTGGATGAGTCATTAACTTACAAATTTCGGCTCTATGGGTCCCGTTAGGCTTTGTAACTAAATGTAATTGAACACTTCCTGCCATTTCATTGTTTATTTTAGCAACATACAATATCACTTCTGGTGCTAATACAGTTTGCCAATAATTTGTTGCTTCTTTTTGTTCCAGTGGAGGTAAAAAACCAATTGACGCCCCATCATCTACTACAGTTTTCAAAAGTTTAGAAAGCTCTTCAATATCATTTTCTAGTTGCTTAATTTCTTCAATTACTAAATTTTGCATTACTTTTCCCCCTTTTGTTTTTATTTTAACAATTTTTATAGCAGGAATAATTAAATATTAAGATGAAATTAATTAAGATACGATTTTTTAGAGAAAGGATCACTATATGAAATATATATTAGAAAGGAAATACGCAAGAGAATTACTGGATTGGGCATATAAACAAAACCCAGGTCCTTGGTTCGAACATTCAATTAATGTTGCCAATGCAACTGAAAAAATAATTGTAGAACTTATAAAAAATGGGTATGACTTAGATGTTGACATAGCATACAATGCCGCTCTCCTGCATGATATAGGAAGATATAAAGGTTTTACTAAATCTGTTATTCATTCCTATGATGGTTACCTGTATATGAATGATTTAGGGTATACAGGAAACGCCGTTATATGTGTGACGCATTCATTTCCTTGCAAAAATGAGCATATAGATATCGCAGCAGAGTGGAGCCTTGTTCCCGATTATATGGAAAGCCGGTTAATTGAAATATTGAATGAAAATAGTGACTATGACTTATACAATAAAGTAATTACTCTTTGCGACGCTCTCGCTGATGCGGATGGTTTTACTACGCTTGAAAGAAGATTGGTTTCTGTTGGTTTACGTCATGGCACAACCTCTCATACCTCTTTACATTGGAAAGGATTCTATACAATTAAGAATGAATTAGAATCTTTAATTGGGAAGAGCATATACACCCTTCTCCCTGATGTAGAGAAATCAATTTATAAGAATACAGAATATTAAAACAAACGCAACTTAAAAACGATACAATTTGTATGTATGATTCTAAAAAACTCATTTAAAAGTGGAGGGATTACTTATTAGTAAAATAGGATTTGACTTAATAAATCATGAAGGTAACTTAAATATTGGATATGAAGATATAGTTCTTATCTCTAGGAGATGTAAATTTTCTAACTGTTCGCATACTAATGAACCACACTGTGCAGTTCAAAAAGCTCTCTCTGACGGAATTCTTTCTGAAGAAATATTTAATAATTATTATAGAGATATAAATGAGGCACAATATGTTTCTGCACAAAGTAATAAAACAAAAGCTATCGATTATATGAAACAACTGAAACTCTTTCAAAAAAATTAGGCTAAAATAAAAAGCTCTCCTTACAAGCTTATTTTAAGGAGAGCTTTCTCATGTTTAATGAATTTGATTTTTCAATTCCACCATACACTCTTGCACTAAAATCATCGCTTAGCACATTTCAGTTCTCCTGAAATTGCAGCTAAAACACAACAAGCTTCTAAAATCACTTTACTAAGATCCGCCTTTTGTTTAAGAACAAACAAGGACAATATATAACCCTAAAAAAGATTGAATTTTCAGTTTTTTAATACTAGAAATTTGCATGTTTAAAATTTAACACTATCATCCGCCGATACTTTTTCTTTAGAATTTTTCCTTTCAACCTCTTTACTCCGCTCTTCCCAAATCGTTAAACCTTCAATTCCTACTTTTTTAGGATCAAAAACAGGATCTTTTCCTTCTTTTTTCTGCGTTTCATAATCTTTTAACACTTTTAATGCAGTTTTGCTTAACAATAGGATTGCTATAAGGTTTAACCATGCCATACTACCAATTCCTAAATCTCCGAGGTTCCATAAAAACGAAGCTGATTCTACACTACCGATGTATACCATAATTAAAAATCCAATTTTTAATACTGGTTTTAACCAGCTATATTTGAGCCCACCATCTAAATAAGTAAGCGTCGTTTCAGCGATATAGTAGTAAGCGAGTAAAGTTGTAAATGCGAAGAAGAAGATTGCGATTGAAATGAATATTGGACCAAATCCAGTCATAACAGTTTCAACTGCTTGTTGTGTATAAATTGGACCTGCTTCCACATTTCCTATATTCCGTACAATTGCGCTTTTCCCTTCAGGTATAACATTATACATACCTGTTATTAAAATCATGAGAGCTGTTGCTGTACATACTACAATTGTATCGATATATACAGAAAAAGCTTGAACTAACCCTTGTTTTGCGGGATGCGATACTTCAGCAGCTGCAGAACTATATGTTGCTTCTCCTACACCCGCAACGTTTGAAAATACTGCACGCTTTACTCCCCATGCAATAGCTGCCCCAACGATTCCTCCAAACATTTCATTTACACCAAATGCACTTGAGAAAATCAAAGCAAACATACTTGGAATTTCCGTTACATTCGCAATTAATACGATACATGTAACAATTACATACCCAATTGCCATAAATGGAACTAACATTTGTGAAACGCCTGCAATTCTCTTTACTCCACCAAAAATAATCGCTGCCAATAATACAACTAAAAATATACCAGTTATATATTTACTAATGCCAGAAGAGTTTTCAAATCCAACCGCGATACTACTTGATTGAATCCCTGGTAATAAAACGCCATATGAAAGTGTTACAACCACCGCTACAACGACCGCAAACCATTTCATTTTCAAACCTTTTTCAATGAAATATGGTGTACCACCGCGGTATTCATTTCCTACTTTACTTTTATATACTTGTGCTAATGTTGATTCAACAAATGCACTAGCCGCTCCTAATAGAGCCATCATCCACATCCAAAATACAGCTCCAGGTCCGCCAAAAGCGATAGCTGTCGCGACCCCTGCGATATTCCCTATTCCAACCCTACCTGATAACGCCAAACAAAATGCTTGAAAGGATGATATCCCAGTCTCTGAGCTCTTTCCTTCAAATAATAGTTTAATCATCTCTTTAAAATAACGAATTTGTAAAAAACGAGTTGCAATTGTAAAATACACTCCTGCTCCTAATGCAAAAACAACTAAACCAATACTCCATACTTGCCTACTAACCATTCTACTAATTTCTCCATCCAAATCCCCCTTATAATTCTTTTGAAAAAGCAATTTTATATATAAGAAAAAGGACAACCTTTATCCTACCTACCAGTTGTCCGCATCTCTTACTATATTTCATCATTCTTTTATCCCGCTATTTGTGGGTAGTATGATTCCCACCTCATGCGTTGAACACAAAGGAAGTAAGGTGGAAAATCACCTACCCGTAAATGCCTGATCGGTTCAACTACTATTCAGCAGGGATGAAAAGACTCCCGATTGAATAGAGTATCACTTAATATTTACCCAAACACTTTTCACTTCTGTATAGTTATCAAGGGCGTATGAACCTAATTCCCGTCCAACACCAGATTGCTTATATCCACCAAATGGTGCAGCAGCATTTTCTAAGTTATAATCATTAATCCACACTGTTCCTGCCTTTAATTTATTGGCAACTTGATGCCCTGTTTTAATATTTTGTGTCCATACACCCGCAGCAAGCCCATATGAAGAGCGATTCGCTCTTTCAATTACTTCTTCTGTCGAATCAAATGGAAGTACAACAACAACTGGTCCAAAGATTTCTTCCTTAACAATTGTCATATCATCAGTAACATTTGTGAATACGGTTGGCTGTACAAAATAACCTTTTTCAAATGCACGTTCACCGCCAGCTGCAACAGTAGCACCTTCAGCTTTTCCTTGTTCAATGTAATTTAGCACACGCTCTTGTTGTTTTTTAGATACGAGCGGTCCCATTTCAGTTTCCGCCTCCATACCTGCCCCAAGCTTCACTTCATTTGCCATTTTTACAAGTTCATTTACGACTGTTTCATAGTGCTTTCGATGAACGAAAACTCGAGATCCTGCGCTACAATTTTGACCATGATTATACATAATTCCTTGGAACGCACCGTTAATCGCTTCTTCTAAGTCAGCATCTTCTAAAATGATGTTTGGTGACTTACCACCAAGTTCTAGTGTTACATGTTTAATTGTTTCTGCAGATTGACGCATAATATATTTCCCTGTAACTGTTGAACCTGTGAAAGCTACTTTATCAATATCATGATGGTTTACAATTGCAGCTCCTGCTTCTTGGCCGAAACCTGGTACAAAGTTTACAACACCGTTTGGAAAACCAGCTTCTTTAAAAAGCTTCGCTGTATATAGTAAAGTTAAAGGTGTTTGCTCTGCTGGTTTTAATACAATCGTACAACCTGTCGCAAGAGCGGCTCCCATTTTCCAAGAAGACATAACGAGCGGAAAATTCCATGGAATAATTTGACCTACAACACCAACCGGTTCATGGCGTGTGTAATTTAAATAATCTTTTGAAATCGGAATTGTTTGCCCGATAATTTTTGTAGCCCATCCCGCGTAATAACGATAATTTTCTACAGTTGCTGAAATATCATCATCAAGTGCTACTTGATATGGTTTTCCATTGTCTAAAGCTTCTAGCTGTGCTAATTCTTCTCTATGCTCTTCAATTAAATCTGCTAATTTATAAATAAGATGTGCTCTTTCAGCAGTAGTCATCTCTGCCCACGGGCCTGATTCAAAAGCAAATCTCGCCGCTTTTACTGCGATATCAATATCTTCTTCTTGTGCTTCACATACGACGGCTAGCACATCTTCTGTCGCTGGATTGTATGTTTCAAATGTCTTTCCACTAATAGAAGGAACAAATTCGCCATTAATAAACATTTTAATTTCTTCATTTAAAAACGCTTTCACTTTTGGTTTCAACTCAATGTTTGTCGTTAACATATATGCTCTCCTCCTTGTTTAAACAGCTGCATGAGCTGCAATTTTTGATAAAATCGTTTGAAGCTTTTGATCTTCCTCTTCAGTTAATCCTAATCTCGGATAACGAGAAGGTCCCCCGACTTGTCCGTGTAGTTCCATTGAACGTTTAACGATTTGTACATATTTCCCTGATCCTTCAAGAAACTCGCAAAGTGGTAAAATAGCATCGTTCATTTCCCACGCTTTTTCTAATTCACCATTTTGAAAATGCTCATACATTTTCGTAACGAGACCTGGAACGATATTTCCTGCGACCGAAACCCATCCCGAGGCACCAACTAAATAAGATTCCATAACTAAATCTTCAGACCCACAGAAGACTTGAAAAGCACCTTCGCCTTGTCTTACTAAATCTCTCGCTTTTCGAATATCTCCACTAGATTCTTTAATATGTGTAACATTTTCACATTCTTTTCCAATACGGAGCATTAGCTCTGTACTCATATCAACACCAGAAGTAAATGGGTTATTATATAGCATAATTGGTATATTCACAGCGTTTGAGATTTCTTTAAAATGAAAATAGATTTCCTCTTCTTTCGGTTTACAATAATACGAGTTTATAATTAATGCACAATCTGCTCCGTGCGCTTCTGCATGTTTCGTATATTCAATCGTTTCTTTCGTCGTCTCCGCAGCAGTTCCAACAATAACTGGAATACGGCCATCAACTTCTTTTAATACTGTTTCTACCATGTTAAATCGTTCTTCTTTTGATAAACTAACAAACTCTCCCGTACTTCCATTAATAATAATCCCAGCTACCTTTTGCTCAATAAAGTAGTTTACGTTTTGTTTTACGCCTTTCCAATCAATCTCTTGAAATTCATCCATCGGTGTTATTAATACTGGAAATGCCCCTTTAATTTTTTGCATCTTTATCTCTCCCTTTAACATATTATTTTAATAAGAAACCTGTTGGAAACGGATCAGTAGGATCTAATATAAATGTTTGCATACCTGTAATAAACCCTCTACTTTCAAATCGAAAAATGTATCCGAGTTCTTCTTTCTTCACTTTTTCTACTGTTATAAAGCTATTAAAAATACTTTCATTTCTAAAAGGTTTATCCGCTATATAATCATTTTTAAATAATGTATGAACATAAGACACAATAGTAGAAACAAAACCCGGCGAACGTACTATAAAGTTATCTTCATGAAATGTAATCGACTTTATATGGTTCTTTTCTTTTTGCATAGAATCTACTAAAATAAGTCTTTTTATTAATGACTGTTTTTGTATAGATTGAAGTGTAGCTTCACCCCATTTTTTTAATTTAGAGATGTTTTCAATACTGATTTCTGGCGAATACGTATCCTTTTCTACAACTGCATATACTTTATCTGCCTGTATGAGAGAGTAACTTATATTACCAACCTTTAAATTTTTCTCAATCATATAACATAGTTTGCTTTCAAACGAAACAGATACAACTTCATCATTCTCTACATATGCATCGACTGAAAATATTCCAGATAGCGTTTCGATTTCGTATTGATTAGACTCTCTCTTTTTTAAATACCCGCTTTCTAGTAACATCGTTATTACTGCGACAATACCTCCGTAATGAAGAGGAATAGATCCTTCATGATTAAAAAACAATACAGCTGCATCCACTTCCTTATGAATAGAAGGAACGACAATACATCCATTTAAACCGATAAAACCACGTGGTTCATTTAATAAAAGCTTCATTTCTTCTGCTAATTCACCTGAAAATTGTTCGTTTAATTGCTCCAAACTGTAGTAGTATTTGCATGGTACGTCTTTCATTACACGAAATGCCTCGCCATTTACGTGTACGTCTACTGCTGTATACATTTTTTGAATGTTCATTTTACATCCTCCGTTTCATGTTCCATCGGCGGAATTAGCAAAAAGCCTTCTTTAAGTGGATCCTTTTCATTGTAAAAAAATCTATGCATACCCATAAGCCAAGCGGATCCCGTAATTTTCGTTACTACAGCTTCAATATTTTCGACATATGTTGTATTCATGACACACCCTTTAAATAGAGAACCTACAATACTCTCATGAACGAATTCTTCATCAATGTCGATTTTTTTATGAGCGTATAATACAGCTAACTTCGCTGATGTTCCTGTACCACATGGAGATCGATCAATTCCTCCCGGCGGAACAACAACTGTATTTTTCACATGCGCACTTTCATGAGTAGGATCTGTATAAAATTCAACATGTGTTAATCCTCTTATAAACGAATACTGCGGATGAATGATTTCAAACTTCTCATTAATTGTATTTCTAATATGAATCGCCTTATCAATGATTGTAGATGCGTTTTCTGGTACTAACTCTAGACCTACTAACTTCGCATCGATAATGGCATAAAAATTCCCTCCATACGCAATATCAGCCTCTACAGTTCCAACTTCTTCGACGTGTACAGAAATATTTTTCAGTAAAAAAGCTGGTATGTTACAGAAGGAGACTTCTTTCGCTTTCCCATCTTGAACAGAAATATCTACTTCAACTAAGCCAGCTGGCGTGTCTAACTTTAAAGAAGTGACCGGTTCAACTACCGGAATTAAACCTGATTCAACTAAAGCTGTACATACACCAATTGTATCGTGGCCACACATCGGCAAGTATCCACCCGTCTCTATGTATATAACACCTATATCAGCTTCAGGATGACACGGATCTGTTAATAGCGCTCCTGACATTACATCATGACCACGTGGCTCATTCATTAACAATTTCCGAATCCAGTCATACTCCTTTTTCATATGTAACATCTTCTCTGCCATCGTCTCTCCAATTAACTTAGGAAGTCCGCTAATTAATGTCCTCGTTGGATTCCCGCCCGTATGTGTATCAATCGTCGTAAAGACTCTTTGTGACCTCATCCGTTTAACACCCTTTCTGTAAAACGACTCAAACGAAGTTGTTCAATAGGAATGATTGTTTCTTTGTCATTTAATAACTCTTCAATTACTTTCCCGGTTACTGCTGCAAGACTAATTCCATCACCTTCATGTCCTGCTGCAATAAAATAATTCGGAATATGTTCCACTCGTGAAATGATTGGCAAATGATCTTCTGTCCACGGGCGTAATCCAGCATATGAGCGAATCACCATCATATCTGCCATTTTCGGATAAAAACGAATCGCTCTGTTCGCAATACATTTAATAACCTCATTGTTAATCCTCGTATGAAAGCCTACAAACTCTCTACTACTACCAATTAAAAAATTTTGGCTTTCTGTCGGTTCAAATACAAGTGCCACCCCGTATTTTTCAGTTAAAGCATCCACTTTTCGTTTTCCGCCAAATTTAGAAATTAAATAACCAAATTCCATTACTTTACGGCAACCTACGTGTTGTTGCCTTGAAGCTACAATAATATGTCCCTTTCTCGGTTCAATTGGGATATTCACATCTAACATCTGTCCGATTTTAGGAGCCCACACACCGGCTGCGTTCACAACTTGTTTCGCAGTAAACGTTCCATTTGTCGTTTCTACAATAAAGGAACCGTCTATATCTCTTTTTATTTCTTTCACTTCTGTATGATTAAAAGCTTTTGTACCAAATTTCTTCGATTCTGCAAGAAGTGAAAAAGCAAGAAGATATGGATTTACAGTTGAATCCGTTGCACATTCTAAACCACCCAATAAATCATCTGCAAAAAATGGTGATTCTTCTTTTATATCTTGCCTATCAAGCATTCGAAACGGTAATCCAGCTTCTTTTTGACGATTTACCCATTGCTGTGCTGCCTCCATTTCTTCGTCTGATTCACAAACGAGAATGCTTCCTGGCGCCCTATATTCAAATGAGTGCTCCAACTCTTCACTTAGTTCTGTTACTAATTTTTGACTTACTAACGACATTTGGCTATCAAACCCTGGGTCTTTATCAATTGCTAAAATATTCCCGTCACACCGTGAAGACGTTCCACTGACAAATTCTCCTTTTTCAATGATCGTTACGTCTCTTCCGTATTTTGAAGTGTAATAAGCGATAGAACATCCTATAATTCCACCGCCTATTATTAAAACGTCACAGTGCCTCATATATAGCACTCCTCCTTTCTCCTAAATCTCTCACTTTTTATTTATGCAATTGGTGTGCCAACTCTACATACAGAACTATTTATATGAAATAATTTTTATTTGTAAAAATATTTTAAATTTATCGTAAATAGGTGTATTATTTCTTTATCACTGTCTAAATTTTTATACATACCAGGAGGACACTATGACATTTTCATTTCCAACAATAAAAGAGTTTATAAAAATTTTATCAATTGATCGTACAAGTGTGTTTAAGCACATGAAACAGGTAGGTGAAAAATTTTATTACATCCATTCATCTACTGAAGAATGGAGTTGCGCAGTTATTTATGAAGAGGACTCTTTCACTACGTTAATCGAAGCTTTTTCTAACAATTCGGCAGTTGTAATTGTGAACGAAAATCTAGATCCTATATGCTGTGTAACTGCTCAACAAATGATTCCATTTCTTTATAAGTCTTACAATGATCTGCTAGCTTTTTATAACACTGTCATTCAAACGACTGATTCTTCTGTTACCGTCATTGATGAGAAAGAATGCGTTCGTACGTGGACAGATGGCGCTGAAAAAATCTTTTCAGTCAAACATAACGAAATTATTGGACAACCGATTACACGTTTTTTTGATTATAAAGATTTAGAAATTTTACAATCATTACATGACGGAAAAAGCATAATCGCCCAGTTCCATCAGCCTCGTCCGGATTTGTTCGTATTAATTAATTCAAATCCAGTTTATTGTAACAATGAAATTATAGGAGCAGTCGTTTCTGAAACTGATGTTACAAATCAAGTCGCTTTGAATGAAAAACTATTTAATATGTCGCATGAAATGCACCGATTAGAACAAGAAGTAGCAAAATATAAAGATACATCCGATCCTTTCCTTGCGATGAATGGAAAAAGCCCTGTTATACAACGAACGATTCAATTAGCTAGAAAGGTTTGTTCAGTGAAATCCACGGTTTTAATACTCGGCGAAAGCGGAGTTGGAAAAGAAGTGTTTGCGAAAGCAATTCATGAAGCAAGTGAAACAGCAAATGCCCCGTTTATTTCAATTAACTGCGGTGCAATTCCTGAAGCGTTATTTGAAAGTGAATTATTTGGTTACGAGCGCGGGGCGTTTTCTGGTGCAAATAGTAAAGGTAAGAAAGGAAAAATAGAGCTCGCGCAAGGCGGTACTTTATTCCTTGATGAGATTGGAGAAATGCCGCTTGATATGCAAGTGAAACTTTTGCGTGTACTGCAAGAACGAAAGTATTACCGAGTTGGTGGAGAAAAAGAAATAAATATTGATTTCCGCATTATCGCTGCTACAAATCGTGATTTACAAGAAGAAATGAGAAAAGGAACTTTCCGGGAAGATTTATACTATCGCTTAAACGTAGTAAGCTTGCATATTCCGCCACTACGCGAAAGACGCGAGGATATTATCGAATTAACCTATTCCTTCTTAAATGATTTTTCAATAAACTATAACAGGCCTATTCGCGACTTACCTTCAAGCATTATGCATGAACTGCTTCATTACAATTGGCCTGGTAATATTCGCGAGCTCCGCAACGTAGTTGAAAGACTCGTCGTATTTGCGACAGACGGCATTATAAAACAAGAATATTTACCGTTTCATACAAATGATACTTTAGAGAACAAAACATCTCATTCCCTATTACTCAGCAATAATAATATGATTCTTTCTTTACAAGAAGAAATGGATGAGCACGAGAAAAAGGTAATTGAAAGAGCTTTACGCATTTTAGATGGTAATAAATTAGAATGTGCGAAACAACTCGGGGTAACGAGGGCCACTTTATATAACCGCTTAAAAAGGCTTGGGTTACAATAACCCCTTCTCCTCCTCTATGTTGGCATAGTTATTGCATAATAATTTGTGTAAACCGAACTAGAGGAGGAATACATATGACGAATAAAGAGAATTTAATTGTTTGTCGTTGTGAAGAAGTTACATACGGACAACTTCAATCGACAATTGCTGAATATAATTGCTCAGCTCGTGAGTTAAAACTAAGAACGCGTGCTGGTATGGGTTTTTGCGGGGGACGTACATGTAGAACAACACTAGATCGAATGATCGAAAACGCTAACCCTGGTACATCTCCTGACGAGATTCCATTAAAATATCAGCCACCAGTGCGTGCAGTTACTTTTGGGGCGGTAGGTGAAAATAAATGAATAGAATTATAAATCACCCTATTTTAGGTAGTTTAAATAGTAGTCAGCGTATCAATTTTCAATTTAATGGTCAACAATATCAAGCATATGAACATGAAACGATAGCGGCCGCTCTACTTGCAAACGGAATAAGAACGTTAAGAGTGCATGAAGATAGCGGGACGCCGCGAGGTATTTATTGTAATATCGGGCATTGTTCTGAATGCCGCGTGACTGTAAACAATCAAACGAACGTACGAGCTTGCTTAACTGTAGTGGAAAACAATATGGTTGTTGAAAGCGGCAAACAGCATCCAAATATCGTGAGAGAGATGGTGAAAAAGCGATGATCGATGTAATTATTATTGGTGCAGGACCAGCAGGATTATCAGCTTCCATCTCTTGTGCACGTTTTGGACTTAACGTACTTGTTATTGATGAATTTATGAAGCCCGGCGGGAGATTGTTAGGACAGTTGCATCAAGAGCCTACTGGGGAATGGTGGAACGGAATAGAAGAATCCAAACGCCTTCACGAAGAAGCAAAATCCCTTTCAGTCGATATTCGGTGCGGTGTTTCCGTCTATAATTTAGATAAAGATGAAAGTTCTTGGTTCGTGCATACAAATATCGGTACGTTAGAAGCACCGTTCGTACTAATTGCTACTGGGGCTGCTGAGTATTCTATTCCCCTTCCTGGCTGGACACTTCCAGGAGTTATGTCAATTGGAGCAGCTCAAGTTATGACAAATGTTCACCGGGTTCAAGTTGGGAAAAAAGGAATCATTATTGGCGCTAATATTTTGTCTTTCGCCATTTTAAATGAACTGCAATTAGCTGGAATTACAGTGGATCATATTGTACTCCCTGAAAAAAGTGAGTTAAGCCAAAAGGCTGGTGAACCAGAAGAAGTTTTGAACTCTCTTTTAAATGCAGCTCACCTCGCTCCTTCTGCTTTTCTGCGTTTAGGTAGCCGTTTTATGAAATATGATTGGATTCGAAAAGCTGGATTAACCTTCTATCCAAATAGCGGAATGAAAATAAACGGGACGCCACTTCATCTCCGGAAAGCTGCACTTGAAATTATCGGTACAAATCAAGTTGAAGGTGTTCGTGTTGCTAACATTGATTCTAATGGAAATGTTATTAATGGATCAGAAAAGATATATGAGGCAGATTTTGTTTGCATTGCCGGAGGTTTATACCCTCTTGCTGAGCTTGCTGCTGTAGCGGGATGCCCATTCCATTACATTCCTGAACTTGGCGGGCATGTCCCACTTCATTCAGAAGAAATGGAAACCTCTCTTCCAGGTTTATTTGTAGCTGGAAATATTACGGGCATTGAAAGCGGTAAAATCGCAATGGCGCAAGGAACTGTCGCTGGATTTTCAATCGTGAAGCAAGCAATTCAAACATCCAATTCGGTTGAACAACACTTGCAACAAGCGATTCAAAATGTTCACTCCGTTCGTCGTCATGCTGCGATTCAATTTAATCCGATGGTTGATATTGGTAGACGGAAGATGAATGAGATTTGGCGTGATTTTCAATCATTTGAAGAAAATCAACAAATGAAAGCGTGAAAAACTAGCATATAAAAAAGCGGTGGATTCATTTCCACCGCCTTTTTTATAATTTTTGTACTACATCTAGTATTTCTGTTACGTCAATTACAGGAACCAAAAGTATTACCTATTTTTCATTCCGACTAAAACTTTCGATATCGACATCCATAAATTTATAAACATTAAAATTCCGCAAACATCAGCGACAATTACATACAATCCTATAAATTGGTTTTCAAAGTGGAACAACGGAGTGTAATAAATGGCCATTATTAAGGCTATAACCATGGAAAACAGAAGCAATTTTTTCCTAGTTATCATATAAATACAATACAAAAACGTATAATAAGCCCAAAATTGCGCAGCATACCATGCATGAGATAGTCGAATACCTGTTTTCGTATGCAAAGTTGTTAAAACCAGTATGTATATTACAAGTAATACAATTAATGGTGCAAATCTAACAAATTGCAAAAGATTTATTAAAAAGCGTTTTTTTGAACTTGAGTGATTTACTTCGTATTTAAACATCTGTTTCGTTATATAATGAACAAAAAATATTAATCCTACACTAATAGCTAACATAAAAAATATCATACTACGCCTTCTTTTCTAATATATTTATCAACTGTATTTTAAAAACCAATAGGACTTAACCTAATAAAAATTACACCAACTAAAATTTTCACTAAACCATCTATTACAAAAAATACATCTAGATTTACGTTGGTAATGATTAATCCTATAAATGAATTGAATATTAAAATAACGGACAGCAAAAACATCATTTTTCCATGTACGGGAATAAACATTAAGAAATGAATACCTACAGCTAAAAGAATTAATAGCCAGCAATTTCTATAATCATCGCCGACAAAATGAAAAATGAGAAAAACTAAAATAGCCAAAAGCATCATTGAAAAATTAGCCCACTTTTTTTGTTCCGATGTTCCAGAACCAACTGCAAATTTCTTCCTAGTTTTAGGGTTCAATTGCCATATCATTCCTAATGTATAAACAATAATAAAAGGCCAAACATTTGGATAACCGTTATGTTTTATTAAAAGTAAAAACATTGCTGCTCCAGCAATTATTAGCCAAATCCCATTAATCTTTTGTCTAGGATACTTATAAGTTTGTGTTTCCATGTTTCGTTCTCCTTTTTGAACTTTTTCGAACTTTTCTGATATTCTTGATATAAATACTTTTTTACCAGAAGCCTTATGAGCAAATTCAGCTAAATTCAAACCATCATTCTTCTACCTCGCTTTGAATAATAAAATATAAGATTTCTGAAATATCATATCAAATATAGCTGCGATTTATTTGTCGCAATTCGTCGAATAAATAAATAAAAGTCGTTTTATGTCAAAATTATTATTTATTTGGATAGCCAACTTTGGTGTAGATAGTTAAAATGATGCAAATACTAAATTGAAGGTACATGAAATACTGGATTTTATTCTAAAAGAAGAAACATACTAGCAATATTAATCCAAATAAAAAACTGTTAGAGCATACAGCTCTAACAGTTTTATTGTTCATCGTTATTAAATTTCGCTAATGCGTAAATGCCTTCTTCATCATCTAATTCAAGTTGCAATCTTGCAGCAAATGAATTGACGTTGTATTCTCGATCAAGCAACAAGCGTAGTGCTTCGATTAAGTTTGCTTGAATTAAAATTTGCTGGCGACCATTTACCTCTACTTCTGCAGAGAAACCGTAGTCATCATCATACATTAGTTCAACTGAAACTTCTTCTGGACCAACTTGTCTTTTTTCAGCGATATATATACAAAGCGCATTTATAAGCTCTTGTTCAGAAATTTTTATTGTTTCCATGCTACTTCATCTGCCTTTTTCTTACGTTGATCCTTGAAGTATTTAAATGCACGAACTGCTAACATTACGATACCAGCCATTACTAACATATTTACCATAAACGCTAATACAGAACCAAGAGCTCCCATATTTGCAAATAAGCTACCCATTAGTAAACCACCAAGACCACCTAGTAATAAACCTTTCATAAAGCCACCTTTATTACTTTTTGGTGCTGTGTTTGTTGCTTTTGTTTTTGAATCTGTTGTCGTTTTTTGTGAATTTACATTAGAATCTTTTTTGTTTAAATCAACTTTTGAATTTTGACCAGAACTTGGTGTATATGATTTTTTACCAGATTTGTAACTTTTCGCTTCCGCGTGATTTACGAACATAAAGCTACTAGCCCCAAAGATAACCATGAATGCTGTCATTACTGCTACAAGTTTTTTCAACATATTATATCCATTCTCCTTTTATATAGATATATGTGAAATCTACCTTTCTTTTAAAACAAGAATGATAGATTTATTTTAAAACCTTTTTAAAGGTTCTTATGAACTCATTATATGAACTTTTGTCGAAATATGCAAGTATTATTTACTATCGACAATAATTCCATAACAAAGGAAAAATTAAGAAAAACGGAATTGACTTTAAATGAAACAAAACATATTATAAGTTCATAAGAACTTTTTATAATTTTGGAGGTGAAAAGATGGAAACATTTCATCTCACACGAAACGAAATGGCAACGCTCCTTCTATCACTTAGAGGATGGAATCCGAAAAAGCCTCTTAGCATTTTACAAGAAGCTTGGGCAAAGTCACATAAAAAAGATATTGAAAGCGGACAAAGCGTTACAGCTTTTATTACAACCGCACTTTCACCTATTTTTGAAAAATTAATTAAAATCGATGATACGGATGTCGGTTTTTCTTTAAATGAAATAGTTGCGCTTGGTAATCAGATTGAAAACACAAGTTTCTCTGTAACTGCTATGCAAAACTGGGTGAAACGAGATATAAAAGAAATGATTGGCTCCCCTCAAAAAGGGAAGAAATACTCAATCGAACAAGCAGCCTTATTATTCATTGTTGAAGATTTAAAAACAGCGCTTGATTTTGAATCTATTCGCAAACTATTACGACTTATCGTAAATGACCCGGCCGATCGAAGTGATGATTTAATTAACCCCGTTCATTTATATGTAGCTTATTCTTCTTTATTTGAAGAACTAAATCAAGGGAATTGCTTACAACTAAATGCAACTGATACCATTCATACGATCGAAAATATTGTAAAAGAAAAAGCTGATAAAATTGCAAGCAAGTTTGATCAAATTAATAACGAACAACGCGAAGCAATTCGTAACGCTATTATTATCGCTACCCTATCTGTTCATACCGCATATGTACAAATGTTAGCGAAGCGCTACGTTTCAGCAACGTTATTTTTACAAAATTTAGACGTGAAGCCGTAAAAAATAGGAGCAAATTTGCTCCTATTTTTTAATTTCTATACTATTTTGCACTTCTTAACTCTTTGCATCTCATACATTTTCAAATGATTCTCTACATACGATTCAGTTTTTTTGAACCCAGCTTTCTCATAACAGCGAATTGCCCTCTTATTATCTTCCCTAACTTGCAATACAACCGCTTGTATATCAGGGTCTAAAAATGATTTAGTAATAAAATACTTTGTAATCTCTGTTCCAAGCCCTTTTGAATATAAATTTGAGACGCCAATCAAGATTGAGTACTCCATCACATATATATCGTCATTTCTCTTCTTTTTTAATCCAACTCTCCCTATTACTTCATCCTCTACTACGATCACATGATAACTTGCATAAGATCGGGATAGTTTTTCAGTCCAATACTTTCGAAGTTCTTCTATTGTATATCGTTTGAATGTTCTCACGTCCACTATGTCATGTAATTCTTCGTCATTATACCACTCTAAAATAATTGGTAAATCATCCATTTCTAATAAACGTTCATTCCAATTCATATTTTCACCCCATCCAATTTCGACTTACTCGGTCAATTAAATTGAATACGCATATTCTTTTTTCGGCAAATTCACTATGTCCTGAATGTAAGATGATCGTTCTATAATTTCTTCTAACTGACCATTTCTATGAACATAAATACCACCTACATATGAACTGTAAGCCTTCTTCTCAGTTATTACCGCCAATTTGTTTTTTGCCTCGTTAAAATCACCTTCTAGCCCTTTTTCAAATGCTAAGCTTTTGGATGCTGAAAAATAAAGCTGAATTAATGATGCTATTTCTACGTGATTTGATTTTGCAAAGCACTTTATTTCATTAGAAATCATTTCATCCTGCAATGGAAGAAAGTCCTTCACTTCTAATTTCTCTACTTCACGAAAGAAATTTTGTAACTCCAGAGTATAAAACGGAAGTTTTTTCTCTTCTATCTTTTTAAAAATGCATTGTAACAATAAATCTTTACCTACTACAAACGGATGACCAAACCCATTATTATAAAGCCCTTTTTTCATCTTGATTAGTTGTTCAATATAAGGTACTCCCGTTTCTTCAATAACAAGCTTTCCATCTATAAAACGCATAGCGGCAATTAGTTCTTTTATCTCAATACCTTCTAACTCAAGCGATGAATAATATAAATCTCTATTCCAAAAATCTAATTGATCCATTCCTAGTGAATTAAATAATAGCTCATCTATAATCGGAAAAACTCCATCTTCTGTTAAAGCTTTCGTTACATCTTCTAATAATCCAGAAGTCTTATTTAAAATCGTGCGTATTTCCGCATCCTCCTGAATCATTCGAACAGTCCAATCACCATGATCCTCACCTGATATTTGCTGAAAACAATGTGAATATGGACCATGTCCAATATCGTGTAGAAGAGCTACTGTAGACACTAGTTTTCGTTCATATTCTGATAAGGAGATATCACCAATCATTGAAAGATGTTCTATCACTTTGTTTACCAGTATATATACACCTATAGAATGTTCTTTCCTAGTATGTATTGCGTTCTCATGTAAAAAGTATGTATGTCCTTGCTGTTTAATATAGGCCAACCTTCGAAATGCTTTAGTATCGATCAATCGTATGATATCTCTATTGTGAATAGTAATTGGTCCGTAAATAGGATCTGTAAAACGCATAACTTCTCCCCCTTTGTAAATTCAACACTCCCATCATTATACAAAATTTTCAGTCTACTAGTCCTTTCCTTCTCTTTAAATATGAGAAATTTTTAATACTCCTTTCATTCTCTCTTCATGAAAACTCAATTTATATCGTTTACTATAAAGACTAGGAAAACTAATACAAGACATAAAAAGTATTGAAATGGCAATATGTTCATTAAATAAGGTATAATCTACATATAGTGAACTTTTTATGTTATTAAATAAAAAAAGCTTTATTCGAAAAAAATTATGAACTAGAAGGTGCAACAATGTTAAGTAGTTTTATTCATTCAGTATTAACATTTTTTGAAGGATTAGGTTATTGGGGCATAATGCTTGGACTTATGATTGAAATTATCCCAAGTGAGATCGTCCTAGCTTATGCTGGATACTTAGTATTCAATGGTAGTATCTCATTTGTAGGTGCAGTTATATTCGGTACAATTGGCGGTGTTATTGCCCAAATCTTTGTTTACTGGATTGGTCGATATGGTGGTCGCCCTGTATTAGAACGTTACGGAAAGTATATTTTCATTCATAAAAAACAAATTGATGCTGCTGAAGATTGGTTTAATCGTTACGGAACTGGCGTAATTTTCACTGCACGTTTCATTCCAGTCGTTCGTCATGCGATTTCAATTCCTGCTGGGATTACCAAAATGCCACTTTCACGTTTCATTACTTTAACAGGACTTGCGATTATTCCTTGGTCTATTATTTTCATTTACTTAGGTGAAAAACTTGGAGAAAACTGGGGTAATATAAATGACGTTGCTGGACCATATGTGCAATCTTTCGCTATTGGCGGGGTTGTTCTTATTATTTTATATTTCGTAATAAAAAAGTGGACAAAAAAACGTAAAAAGCTTGCTTAAATTTTTAATAAAACCGCTATAAATTCATTTAGAATTATAGCGGTTTTTTATTATAGGCTTGTTTATATATTATAAATTGCATTATTTCTTCTTTGTGTTTTAAATCATGTTGAATGAGTGATGAAAAATAATCGTTTAATCTCACTCTTTTCGTGCCGAATTGGTAGTCATCTTTAAAGTTCTGGGCAGAAATTTGATTCATTTGATCAACAAACTGTTTACGAGTAAAACTAAATTGATCTATTAGTCCTTCTTTCGAAATACCAGACCTCGCATATTTTATTGCACTCTTATTCATTTCCTCAACATCTGTTGGAACGTTAGGTACAGATTGTCCACTTATAAAGTATGGAATTCTAAACTTCATTAAAAACTCATCCCAAACGATAAAGTGAAACTTTAATCATTGGGGGTTTTGTTCATCCTCCAATGATTATTAGTTGAACCAATCGGGCTTTTACGGGCAGTTGATCTCCCACCTAACTTCGTTGCTTCAGCTGAATTTTGAGGTAGGAGTCTTACTGCCCGTTAATGCGGGATAAAATGTGAAATCACATCCGCAATTCCCCATGAACCTTTTCTAAAAGAATCAAACCATACATCATTAGTTACACACTTCAATGTTTGGCACCAGTCTATTAGACTTAACTTTTCTTCCAGAATCCTTTCTTTCTCCATAATGCACTCCTCTTCCACACTAATAATTCATTCATATTAATGATTTCTAGACATTTCATTAAAACCCTCCAGTTTAAGATTTACTTGGATAAGTTACAATTCATTTGTAACTTCGTATAGTAACTCAAAAGGAGTGATTCCCTTATGCATTGGCATCAAAAAGTACCATACTTAATCGGACGCCCTATCGGCATTTCCTTCATGAATGGACAAGGAACTTCCGGCGTTTTATGCGGTGTACAAAATAATCAATTATTTGTTTACGAATACCTTTACCAAGCTCAATTTGCAATGAAACATTATGATTTTAGACAAATTCAAGATATACACGCCTTTCCAAATTGCCCGCACCAAAATCCTTTATATTAAAAAACAGGAACAGCTTTATCGCCATTCCTGTTTCCATTGTTTATACATTATTTTTCAGAGTAAAACTTCTGCACTGCTTCATCAAAATAGATCCAGCCTTTCCAGCCTAAATGAATTGTATCTTTTAAGAAATACTTATCATATTCATGGCTAGAAAAATCAACTACTGGGTATCCTGCTTTTTCGACTTGATCGCGAACCTTGTTATAATACACATCACGGCGTTCTTTTGGGAAACCAGCGTAATCATACCACGGTCCGTTTACAGGCACAGAAATAAAGAGTGGTTTTACATTTTTTTCTTTGAAAAGATCTAAAACAATTTGTAAGTCATCATATTCTGGTGAATCATCATACGATTCATTTGCTCTAAAGTTTTTTAAACCTTTTAATTTTTTCTTTAAATTATGTTTATAGTAATATGGATTTTCAATTCCGAATGTATTTGTTGTGGATCCTACTTTACCTTCTTGTTCCGCATGTTTACGTGCATCTTCCCAAGAAAGTGAACGTAATCCCATATTTGTTTTCTCTTTCATCGGTTCGATTTTAAATAGAGAGTTAAATAGATCTCTATGATCTAAAATGTTTCGATGCATATAAGCAAGTGGTTTGACTAGACCTGCTTTTATGTTATGTTTCGTATCATTATAAACAATACCTTCTAATGAATTTTTTAATATATCATCTTTTTGAACAACTTCATAATCTAATAGTCGTTTCGCGATCTGCTTCTTCATTTCAGGTTTAATTTCATCATTAAAAATAAAATGATATGCTTGTTGTTTGGAGAAATTATTAGTAAAATCCCCTTGTGATACACCAGTTTTTGTAAACCATTGTGGCGAAAGAACAAACACTACTTTTTTACCTTCTAATTCATCCATTGTTGACGTCATATTTAATATATGAGCCAAACTTTGCGTGCCGCCAGTCCCCATTAAAAATGGTGTAAAGCCAGCTGGATTTACTTTAAAATAGTTAGACGGATGATATGCATCCATTCGTAAAAACTCTGATGAACCATACATCGGTAAGTACTGCGAATTCTCTAACATTTTCTGTTGCAAGAAAACACTTTGTAATTTCTCTTTTTGCAAGGAAGTTGCCGCATCTTCAACTTTCCTATCGCTAATAAGTGATACTAAACTTTTAGATGGAATAAGCAATACAATGAAAAAAAGTACGCAGGCTAAAATAATTGGTCCGAAAGCATGCTTCATCTTCATCTGCTATTCCTCTTTCTAGTACTATTAAATTGTAACCCTTGTTTTTGACACGTCATCATTTCTCTCCTTTTTCTCTATACATGTTCCATTCTATTTATCTATTATTTACATGTATGTATTCCATTTCTTTGCACTATTAAGTTAAATACTTATAGAGCAAGAAAGTGTTTCCAAAGAAACATGTTAATTATACAAGATTCTACATACATTTCACACTGGAATTTTAGTAATAATTTTATTTTTAAGCAGTGAAAAAATACATAAAATGTCTATAATTCATTTGAAGCTATAAGAAAAAACAGACTATCACATACGTGAAGTCTGTTTTTCCTCTTTCTTTACTTTTGTATGTCGGCCCATTTCAAGCTTGTTGCTGGGCCAAATTGATGTACGTATAAATCTTTCACGTATGGTTTTTGTAAGTAAGATAATCCGCGCTGGAATACTGGTGCGATTACTGCATCATCAAGGAGCATTTTTTCCGCATCTTGCAATGCCTTCCAACGAGCTTTTTCATCATTACCTAATTCTGTTTTAATCTTTTTAATTAACGCATCATATTCTGGATTTGCATATCCTGTATTATTGACAGTACTTCCCGAAAGGAATACTTCTAAGTAAGTCATTGGATCTGGATAATCAGGTAACCAGCGTGATAACGACATTTCATATTCTTTTTTCTTCTCTAACGCTAGTTTTTGAGTATGTGGTTGTAATTTCACATTTACTTTTAGCCCTGGTAAGTTTTTCTCAAGCTGTTCTTTAATATATTCGCCTACTTTTTTAAAGTTCTCTAAGTCATAGTTTAATAGTTCTAACGTCACTTCATTTGTGCCTGTCTCTTGTTTCGCCTTTTCCCAATATTCTTTCGCTTGTTTTACATCAGTCTTATTAAACTCACCTGCCGTACTTCTAAAATCTTTCTTATCTGGGCCTTTTAAAAATCCTTTTGGTACGTAATAATTCGCAGCAACTGATCCATCATTTAAAAATGAAGTCGCAAGTCCCTTCTTATCAAAAACTGTGCTAAGTGCAAGACGTGCGTTTTTATTTTTAAGAATCGGTACATTTTCATTGAAACGGAAGAAATACATAACCGGATCTGTATATTGTTTCAGTTCTTTATTATTTTTATATTTATCTACGAATTCTGTAGAAATGACAGCTCTATCAACTTTATCTGTTTCATATAAATTTACCGCCGTTGAAATTTCTTTTACAATTTGATAGTTTACTTCATCTAACTTTACTTCTTTTTCATCCCAATATTTATCGTTTTTCTTCATTGTAAAACTTGCTTCGTGCTTCCACTCCGACAACGTAAACGGCCCATTATACACCGCTTTATTTGCCTCTAAACCGTATTTATCACCTTGCTCTTTCGCAAAATTTTCATTAATTGGATAGAACGACGGTAAAATAAGTAGTTTTGTAAAATACGGTACTGGATGTTCTAATTCCACAACAAACGTTTTATCATCTTTTGCTTTCACACCTAATTCTTCTAATCCTAATTGTTTCTTATTTATCTTTTCCGCATTTTTCACATCGTACGCAATATATGCATATTGAGAGGCTGTATCTGGATTAATAAGTTGCTTCCAAGCATATACGTAATCATGAGCTGTTACTGGATCGCCGTTAGACCATTTCGCATCACGTAAGTGGAATGTATAAGTCTTTCCGTCTTTACTCACTTCATATTTCTGTGCCCCAGCCTGGATCACTTCATCATTTTTCGATAAACGGAATAACCCTTCCATTACGTTATTCAAAACGTTAAACGATACGGCGTCTGTTACTTTCCCTGAATTTAATGATGGAATTTCACCCGTTTCTAGTAGCTGTAATACTTTCTTCTCATCTTTCG
This sequence comes from Bacillus sp. RIT 809, assembly GCF_016892495.1. Classification (NCBI taxonomy): domain Bacteria; kingdom Bacillati; phylum Bacillota; class Bacilli; order Caryophanales; family Bacillaceae; genus Bacillus; species Bacillus sp. RIT 809. The sequence continues at coordinate 34,004 of NZ_JAFEMR010000034.1, forward strand.
GCTTTGTAGTTGTTTTTTCTTTTGCACAGCCAACTAAAAATGAAGAAACTAATAGAGTACTAACTAATGAATAGCGAACTACCTTTTTCATTTCAAAACCCCCTCTATTTTTTAAGGTAAGTAACGACGAGAACCAGCGTATTCTTCTATATATCCTGGTGTATTAAGCGGTATAATCTCTACCGATCTTTCAGCTCTTGGTGAGTGAATCATATTACCATCACCAATATACATCCCAACGTGATGGACACTACCTTTTCCTTGATTATGTGCAAAGAATATTAAATCGCCCTTTTGTAGGTTTTCTTTATCAACCGCAATTCCTGCTTTTGATTGTGGCCCAGAATCCCTCGGTATGGTAATGCCATGTGATTTATAAATCGTATGTGTAAATCCAGAGCAATCAAAACCAAACCCACTTGTACCAGCCCATATATATGGTAATCCTAAAAACATTTTCCCAGTGTTTATTAGATCATCAGCTGTCGGCTTTGGAATATCATTTTGAGAACGGTAAACCGTTCCGTCATTTTTTCGTAGCCACGCCTTCTGACCATTTGGCAACAACACGCGGTATGAAATCGTATCTTCACTAAGTAGCGGCAGTCGCGTATTATAGCTCACTTCAAGTGATTTATGTTTTTCAGAAGGATTTATATATAAAATTGCTGTCGGTTTCGTTACTAATACGAAAGGTTCATTTGTTTTATCTGCAAATTCCTGATTATATGTTAATTGTTTTTCAGGCATCCAACCTGGATAACCTACTTCGTTTCGGGGTGTTGGCTGTCCGTGCACTAGTACTTTTACCCAATCACCTTTTTTATCAATGACCGTTACCTCTTGACCGAGTAGCGCTTGCGTTTCTAATTTATTTGCACTCGTTAACCAAAGCTTCTCATCAAGCGTCATTGATTTCGTCCACTTCCACAAATCAACTGGGTTTGTTGCACTCGGTGCATCGATTGGCCGAAGCGAATCTGGTGCGGTCCATAACGTCGCAGCTGCCACATCAATAAATGCTTTCTTATCTTTTTTCTCTTCGGCATTTGCCGATGTGAAAGATGAAAAAATGAATAATGTCGTTAATAATGCAGTCCCCACTTTTTTCATAATATATCCCCCTTAAAAGATAGTTTACTAGGTACTCCTCCTAAGATTGTATATTCACTACAGAATGCAGGTTTACCTTTGGGCCAGTGTAAGTCATCCCTTCTGGCTCTTCTACTAACCATAACGGTGCATCAAGATCAAAGTAATGAATATTTGGATGAGCCACAGCTAAATGTGCAACAGCGCTAACTGAAAGTGAAGATTCCATCATACTTCCAACCATACACTTCACACCTGCTGCTTCCGCAATATCCGCAATTTTCCAGGCTTCTCGAATACCACCGCATTTCATTAACTTAATATTAAGTAGGTCTGCATATCCTCCTTGGACAATCTTTAATGCGTCGCTTGCCGAAAACATACTTTCATCTGCCATAATAGGCGTTTGTACATTGTCCTTCACGTACTTTAATCCATCCCAATCTTTCGCATGAACTGGTTGTTCTACAAATTCTATATTTAAATTTCTATTCTCCATTTCTCTAATAATAGAAACCGCTTCTTTCGGTTTCCATCCTTGATTTGCATCTAAACGTAACGTCGTATTCTTTGGAACCACATTTCGAATTGCCTCTATGCGTTCCAAATCTAAATGTGCCTCTTTACCCACCTTAATTTTTAATGTTTGGAATCCCTTTTCGATATGCTTTTCTGCTTCTTTTGCCATTAATAAAGGTCCATCCACACTTACTGTAATATCAGTATAAATCTCTTTCTTTCCACCTAGTAATGCGTATAACGGTATGTTGTGCAATTGACAATACACATCGTATAAAGCCATATCTACCGCCGCTTTCGCACTTGTATTTCCTATACAACTCATTTGAATGTGTAACAATAACGTTTGAAATTGCAGTACATCTTTTTCAACTAATACAGAACGAATTGGTCCTAATATTGCTTCCTCCATCCCGTTGGCAAAATCACCTGTAATAACCGGCGTTGCTGCAGCAGCTCCTCTTCCAACAATTCCTTCATCTGTATGAATAAACACATCTATACTTTCGATTTCCGTTACAGTACGAAGCGCTGTTTTAAACGGTGTATGAAGCTTTACATGTCGGCGGTTTACCTTCACATCGGTAATTTTCATTTTGTTCATCCTTTCGTTGTTTATAGAGTGATACTTTAATACACGGGAGACTTTATTCTGCCCGTTAATGCGAAACAAAAAAATCCAGCCATAAGAAGATTCTTACGGCTGGATTTTGTCTATGAATGGGTAGACAAAGCAGCAATCTGATTATATTTTTTCTGTGCATCCTTTAGCGCTACAAGTAGCGCCTTTTGAGACGAACCGAAGTATCGATTTTTTATTTCTGTTACTAATGCTGGGTCATTAATATTTTTATGTAGAAACAAATATTTAACAAATTGAGATGTTAATGCAATTGTCGCTGAGCAATCTGCATCTACAATTTTCCCTGTATCCTTCTCAAGTACAAATGCTACAAAATAACTTTTGAACTTTTCGGTAATGGGATTATTTTGAGGTGCTTTCGCATCCCCTACGACGTAAATTGTATTTGAAGCGTACACAGCTATCTTCCTTTCTTATACGAGGATAACGGTTTTCTTAACAGACGTATAAGCTGTTAACTCAACGTTGATCAAAAAATGTATCCGCTTACCTTGTATTATATACAATTGACAGAATTTTAACAATATTTATTTTGACATATATTCCATAATTATGGAAACCTCTTAAAACAATTAAAAATGGCTCAAACTTCTCATTTTTACAATATGTCATTGCTCCTTGTACCATGACATTCACACTACAAACACCTTTTTCCTCATACATCAAAAAACAGTTAGCTATCGCTAACTGTTCCACCACTTCACTTTGGCAATACGAATATTGTTTCGTTTGACTTAGAAAATTGATACTCTTTTCTCGCAAACTTTAATATTTCTTCTTCATTATCCGTTAAATTCTCGATGTTAGTCTTTAAAGAACCTTGATCTTTCTTTAAAGAAACTAATTGTTTCTTTTGGTTCGTTATTGTATTTTGTTTGCCATTAATTACTTCTTGTTGTTTCGTCAAAATATATTGAACGTAAAAAGTAGTCGCAGCAATAAAAATGAACATGAAAATAAAACGCCTTAACTTCTTCTTATTTATAGTTCGATTGTCGTTAGGCTGTGATAGTTGCTCTGGTATATTAGGAACATTTACTCTTTTGAGTTTCCTCATTTTCAAATCCCCCTAACCCATATTTTTTCACTACCATAGGCACGATCTCTTATTAACTTAAATTCTATTCTTATAAAATAAGCTCCTTCACAAAAAAATCTCACAAATTAACCAATTAGAGATAGCGTTCGACGACATCTCTGTATTTAAAATGAGAATTTTTATTTATGCTGCTATAAAATAGTAGTTTATGTTATTCTTTTTCCCCAATTGTAGAAAACATTTTTACACATATAAATTCTAGTTTTGCATACCGATGTTATAACATGCTTACAAGGAGGAAAAATGATGCACTACCGCAAATTGGGTAAAACTGGAATTACTGTTTCTGAAATTGGCTTTGGAGCGTGGGCGATTGGCGGCGATGAATGGGGTCCTGTTAACGACAAACAATCTATAACCGCTATGAAGAAAGCAATTGAATGCGGCGTAAACTTTATTGATACTGCTGATGTATACGGATTAGGACATAGTGAAAGGTTAGTAACTCAAGCGATAAGAGAGCACCGTAATAATATCGTTTTATCAACGAAAGGTGGTTTAATTGGACATCACTATGATCCAAGTGGAGAGCCTGTTTATAATACTGCCGAAAAAGTGATCGCAGTATTTGAAACTAGCTTACTGCGCCTAGAAACAGATTATATTGATGTTTATTTCTGTCACATTTGGTGGGATAAACAAGAAGAAACAGAAGCATTTTTACGCGCATTTGAAATATTAAAACGGGACGGAAAAGTAAGAGCTGTTGGTGTTTCAACTCACGACCTACAATATATAAAACACTTCAATAAAAACGATGAAATTGATGTTGTGCAACTTGATTACAACATATTAAACCGAAAACCAGAAAACGACATACTGCCCTACCTACAAGAGAACAATTTAGGAGCTGTTATACGCGGACCTTTAAAAATGGGGATATTAACTGGAAAGTTTACAAATAAAACAACTTTTCCTGATGGAGATTTACGCAAAGAATGGCCAAAAGAAAAGTGGTTTCAAGAAGATTTACAAAAAGTAGAAAAATTAAGGTTACTCTCAAATAAAAATCAGACATTAGGACAACTTGCACTTCGCTACGTCCTCTCCCATCCAGCAGTATCGGTCGCAATTCCTGGCGCAAAAACAGAAACACAAGCGAAAGAAAATGCAGATGCAACTACCCGTCCGATCCTTACAGATGAGGAATTAGCGTATATTCAGTCAATATAAAACAAGACCAGCAGTTGGATTTTTCCAACTGCTGGTCTTGTTTTACTTTTAATATTGTAAATCAATATCATATTCCATTCTCTTCGCTGTTTCTTCAGCAACCCGAGCACCTAACAAATTTTTCACAATATGAAATGACATATTAATTCCGGCTGAAATTCCACCAGACGTAATAATATGCCCCTCATCTACAAACTTTACATTTTCTAATACTTCAATATTCGGAAAATCATTTCTAAAACTTTCAATACTTGCCCAATGTGTTGTCGCTTTGAAGCCATCGAGTAATCCAGCTTTCGCAAGTAAAAGCGCACCGGTACAAACAGAAGTCATTAACTTTACTTCTTTCATTTGCTCGCGGATCCAATTTGTTATTATTTCATTTTTCATTTCGTTTTCTCTAACACCTAACCCACCAGGAATAATTAAAATATCAACTGGAGGCAAGTTTTCGATACTATAGTCCGGTTGTACCTTTAATCCATTTCTCGCTGTAATCATTTCTCCATCTTGACTAACAGTATGAACTGTAAATGGTTGACCTTCACTTGTTGCTGTAACGGAAAAGACTTCAAATGGGCCCGCAAAATCTAACACTTCCACTTCCTTAAAAAGAAAAATCCCTACATTCCAGTGGCTAATCAAAAGCTCACTTCCTCTTGCAAATGATGTAATAGGGATTCATGCCCTTTTTCTAAAGCAATATCATATGCGGTTTTCCCATCATTTTTCTTAATCATTTTATTAGCACCATTTTCAAGAAGTAATATAATGATTTCTTCATCTCCTAATAACGCTGCTTCATGAAGTCCTGTCCAGCCACCACTTTGCACAGCATTCACATCTGATCCCTTTTCAATTAAGAAAGCTACAAGCTCGCTTTGCTTATTCGCAATTGCTGCTTGAAGAGGTGTATTTTCATTTTCGTTTTTTGCTCTAATATGTATTTCTGCTCCCTGTTCTAAAAAGAAACTTGCAATTTCTTTCTGTCCAAAATAAGCAGCTAAGTGAAGCGGTGTCCATCCATCTTCACTAAATGAGTTAACAACACTTGGATCCGTATTAATGATTTCTACTACCTTTTCTTTTTCCCCGCTTATGACTGCTTGTAATATTGATATGATTTGTTCCATAATGAACCTCCATGTATACAAATATTAAATACCCCTTAA
>NZ_JAFEMR010000035.1:0-36452 GCF_016892495.1 Bacillus sp. RIT 809
TCTTTCCCAAAATCAAAATGAAGATGATTTTCCCACTGAAAGTATATGGACGGTACTAATGTAACTCCTGGGAATGTTTGATTCATATATTCTTTTAATTGCATTTTTATACCCTTTCTACTCTACAATTTCTTTTAAATACCAATATGCTTCTTCTAACCACGGGTGTATGACTTTTAATGTATCTTTTCTTTCCCACAAATATGAAATATATACAAAAGCAGCATGTTCTAAAGAGTTTCCTAAAGCTTTTTTTACATTTATTAAATATGGAGGTGTCCCTATTTGATCCCATTCTAATTTATCAGCAACAAATAGTACTAAATCCATCTTCGTTGCATGTTTACGCAAAGTAGTGTGGCAACAGATAGCATTTAAAACTTCTTTATCTTCTACTTTAAATACCTCTTTTGCAATTACTCTCGATAATTTTTGATGAATAATCATTGGAAATTCTCGTTCTTCTTGTAATATTTCTATTCCAAATTTTTCAGCAACTATAATCCGCTCCTCGTTCGGAAAGATTGCACTAATATCATGTAAACACCCTGCAATCGCTGCTTTTTCTTCATCTTCATAAAATATTTTCGCAATTTTTCTCGCCTCATTTGCCACACGAATTGAATGTTTATATGTAACTTCTTTATTGTATTTTAATAGAAAAGCTTTAATATCATTTTCTATTTTTCCAGTTGGAGTAAATGAATATATATCATTATATAACATAGCAAGTCCCCCTTATAACTATCTTTCAGTATAATGTGGAGTTTAAATATCCTTCTTATTTTATATTCGTTATGAATGTTTTAATTCCTTTTTAATACGATACATGAAATTTTATGTAGAAACATTACTACATAATACATAAATGTTTGATATTATAGTAATGTTGATTAATTGTAAGGAAAGGAACTAACTATAAAATGAATAAAAACATATTAATTATTGATGATGATAAAGATATTGTAGAATTACTGGCTGTTTATTTACGAAATGAAGGCTATAACATTTATAAAGCTTATGATGGTGATGAAGCATTACAAATGATATCTACATATGAAGTTGACCTTATGATTTTGGATATTATGATGCCCAAACGAAACGGATTGGAAGTTTGTCAAGAAGTGCGTGAAAATAATACTGTACCTATCCTTATGCTTAGTGCAAAGGCTGAAGATATGGATAAAATTTTAGGACTTATGACCGGCGCAGATGATTATATGATTAAACCGTTTAATCCACTAGAATTAGTGGCTAGAGTGAAAGCTTTATTACGAAGATCCTCTTTCCAAAATGCTACTTCCCAAAAGAATGAAGATGGTATTATTCGTATTCGTTCTGTTGAAATACATAAACATAATCATACTGTTAAAGTAAATGGAGAATATATTAAACTCACATCTATTGAATTTGATATTTTATATTTACTTGCGAGTAATACAGGAAGAGTCTTTAGTTCCGAAGAAATTTTTGAACGCGTTTGGAATGAAGATGGTTATGGTTCAAATAAAACTGTGATGGTTCATATTAGTAATTTGCGGGATAAACTTGAAACCGTAATGAATGGAGAAAAGTTTATTCATACTGTTTGGGGAGTAGGCTATAAAATTGAGAAATGAAGCTTTTGACATATTAAAAGATATCCCAAAATGGAAAATTATTTTTTGGCTCTTATTAGCTATCACACTAACCCCTATTACTGAATTAATTATTTATCGCCTCGTTACTAGTGTAATTGAGAGTTCACTTACTTTAAGTGAACTAGGAAAAGAATTCATTAGAATTTTTGGCCATGAAAAATATATTGGATTAAAAGAGTCTTTATGGATGATGATTGTATCTTATTTGTTTTTATTTTCTATTTTCTCATCCTATTTATACATTTTTTATCGTCATGAAAGAAAGGTTTACTATGAAACTTGTATAAAAAAAATGATTGAAGAGATTCGGTATATTGCAAGTGGAAACTTTAATCATAAAGTTTCCATCGTACACCATAATTATTTAGAAGAACTGGCAACTGGGGTCAATCAAATTATTGAGCAATTAAAAGTTTCGATTGATGAAGAAAGACAGGCAGAACAAGCAAAAAGCGAACTTATTACAAATGTATCACATGACTTACGAACCCCTCTTACATCTATAGTTGGATACGTAAATTTAATCCATCATGATAATTATAGAGATGAAGTAGAATTACGATACTATATTCAAGTCATTTACGATAAAGTAACTCGTCTTAATGCATTAATGAATGACTTGTTTGAATATACACGCGTTCAAAATAAAGAGTTAAGTTTATATTCTGCTCCCATTGATATTGTAGAATTGATTGGACAATTAACTGTCCAATTTCGGATACAGCTTCAAGAAGCTAATATTGAATGTCGCCCTTCTTTCCCATCTCAAAAGCTAATGGTACTAGCTGATGGGGATAAATTAGTACGTGTGTTTGAAAATCTAATCATAAACGCTATTACTTATGGAAATGATGGAGATCATATTGATATTACCGCTTACGAAAGCAATAACATGATTACAATTGATATAACAAATTACGGACAACCTATCCCTAGTACTGATTTACCTCATATTTTTGAACGTTTTTATCGTGTTGAAAAATCACGTTCAACAAACACTGGTGGATCTGGACTCGGATTAGCAATTGCAAAAAGTATTGTTGAATTGCATAAAGGAACAATTGAAGTATATAGCGATGATAAAAAAACAACTTTCACTGTAAAACTACTCCCTTATAAAGCTTAATACCACATATTTATAGGTTCAATTTTTTATCATATAAGAAATTGAACCTTTTATATTCCATCAATATCCAAAATTTAATAATTCTTTATAATTCTTTAGAAATTCTTTACCTTTTCTTTCTTCCTAATTAAGCATTCCTTTTTACAATAATATTATTGATGTAATAGTAGGAGGATCGCTTATGCAATTCTTGAAAAAAATAACAGTTTTATTATTATCTTTTCTCATTACTGCACTTATCGTTTTATATTTTTACCTTTATGTAAATGGTCCAATTATTCAAGCTAAATCAGCTATTTTAATAGATACTAATTCTGGTGAGATTGTTTATAAAAAAAATGAAAGTACTCCCATTCAGTCGGCCACTTTATCTAAATTAATGACTGAGTATATTGTGATGGAACAACTTCATGATGGCAAAATACAATTAGATGAATCTGTAAAAATAAGTAACGACGTTTTTCAAACCGAAACGAGTCCTATACATGTAACATCGAATGATAAAACAACCGTTCGTGATTTACTAAATACATTGCTTTTAACCGGAAATAATCGTTCTGCACTTGAACTAGCAGAACACATTGCTGGAAATGAAGCTAACTTTACAATGTTAATGAATGAAAAAGCAAAACAACTAAAGTTATCACAATCATCTCCATTTTTAAATTCCACTGGAATAAATAGCGAGAAGAATAAACAATCGATTACAACAGCAATAGACGCAGCCCAAATAGCTGCACAATTAATAAAAGACTATCCAGATGTATTAAATATAACTAAACTAACCTCTTACCCATTTACCTTCAAAGATTTTCAAGTTCTCAACACAAATAAAATGATTTACTCTCTTGATAAAAACATTAAACTAAAAGGTGTTGATGGCTTGCAAACTAGTTTGTCAACTAACGGTAATTATAGTTTTGTTGGTACAGCAAAACAAGGAGATACAAGGTTTATTTCTGTAGTATTAGACGCCAATGAAGAAAACACGGCTTTTGTTGAAACAAAAAAGTTACTTCAATACGGTTTTGAACCTACCTCATATTCTGCACTCCAAGCTTTCAAAGACGTTGTTACATCTTGGACCATTTTGCTTCAGTTTAAAAATTTAATCATACAAACGATTATGATCTTTTTAATCATTACCCTCTTAATGTTTTTACATATACGTCAGAAAAAATCCGAGGATTTCAACTAAGAAATCCTCTTATATATAAAAACCGACTTGTATTTGTGCAATACAAGTCGGTTTCTAAGTCTATAATCCTCTTCCAATTAAATTTGCTGAAACAGGTTGAAGATTTAATTCTCTCGCCCATATAGATAGCTGACCAATATGATGAATTTCATGTACAATTACATGTCGTAACACTTCACCAATTTCTTTTGAATTAAAATTTATTTATTTAACATCATGCTATATAAAATGGAGTATTGGCATTTTATATGAGGTCAACGTCAAGAAGCATTAGAAAAAGCAGGACAATAATATTATATTTGCTGCCATTCGCCGCATGAATTTAAGTCTTGCACTTATGACTATTTGGTTGAGCGATCGATATGTTTTGCTGAAATGTCAATATACCTTAAAAAGGAGCTCTCTTTATCAAGAGAGCTCCTTTTCTTATTTCTTCTTCTTTTCTGTCGGCTGGCTTTGTTTAGCGAAATTAGATGAATCATCGAAATTCGGTTGCTTTTTACCAGCATTATTACTTCTACCTTTTCCCATATGTAATGCACCTCCCTCACCCTTACTATTCCCAATAAAAAAATCCTCTTGCATCCAAGAGAATTTTTTATTGGGCTCTTATTAATAATGCCCAACTGTGCCCGTAGTACTTCCAACACTTCCAGCCCTGCCATACCATATTGGATGCTGTTGATCATGAATTAGTTATGTATAATATGTATCATCTCTTATTTTTTATGGCTTTTTACGATTTAGGTCTTGATAACGAATGACCAATATGCCGAACAATACGAAAGAATTAGAGAAATGCTGAATGATTTGAATAAAGTACCGAAACCAATTGTAACTGAAGATATGAAAGAACAACTGCAAATATGGCTTGTGCAATCACTACAAAACAAAGAGGAAATATTGATTTCATACTATCGTGACGGGATGGTCCACGACATGTACATAAATGTATTACATATCGAGCCGATGACGAGAACTGTGTATTGCACAGATACGTTTGGTTTGAATACCGAGTTTAAGTTTTATGTTAAAATAAATTTATTCAGAGAATAGGAGGGTACATATATGTCTGAACCAAAGATGAAAGAAACTGAAAATAGTGTAATTGAATTTATTGAAAGTGTGGAAAATGAGAAGAAGAAGGCAGATGCCTATCAGTTATTAGAAATTTTTGAAGGAGTAACTGGTTACGACGCTAAAATGTGGGGCCCTAGTATTATTGGCTTTGGTAGCTATCACTATAAGTATGCATCAGGACGTGAAGGGGATGCGCCTTTAGTGGGTTTTTCACCAAGAAAGGCGAAAATTAGTCTTTATTTGACCTACGAAAGTGAGGAAAGAGAAAAATTATTAGAAAACTTTGGTAAACACACGAAGAGTAAGGCTTGTATTTATGTTAATACATTAGCTAATATCGATATCGATGTTTTAAAGGATTTAATTAAACATACAGTAAAAACATATCAGAATCTTTATCCGAACGAATAAAGTTATTGCTTGATTTTAAGGGGCTGTGAACAGTTTGTCTACTTCCATTTTGATTCCAAAATTCTTTAAGGTTCTGACTTTATCGATTTCCCTCTATTTATTTGTGAAGCAAATTATATTAAATTAACAGGTAGTGTTAGTTCAATTAGGTTGATAACATATTACGCTAAAAAACGCTCAGAAAAATCTGAGCGTTTTCGCTTACCATTTATATTGCTAATTTACTTTTAAAATCTATACTAATTAAGTTGTTCACACCACTTAAACCATTCTTCTCTTACTTGCCAATTATATTGAAATAAAGTGTACACACTTATCTCTCCCCTACCCCACTGGTCCACTTAACGGCATCTATAATATAATGTGGCTCATCCTTTTGTACATATTCCTCTATACATTTAATCATTCACAATCACTTTTCTTCGATTAAGTTCCTCTAGTGTACGATCAATTATTTCCTTTACAGATAAAGATCCATCCAAGACAATATCTGAATTTGGTTTAACAGTATGAATTGCCTCTAAATAAGCTTTTCTCGCATGTGTCATGTAATGTTTCAAATCATTATGTATTTCACTCATTGTATCTTCATTAAAATCTCGCAAAATCCTCCTAGCCATCGTAATATCTAAAGGCGTATCGATAAATATAGTTACATCTATTAATTCGCGCATTTCACTATTTAAGTAGGCAAAGGGATAATCTACTATAATATAGTCTAAATTACTATTTTGTAGCAGATGCTGAATATCAGTAATTAATGGTGTTAGTACCCACTCATCATAATTCGCCCCATCATCAATCCATTTACAAATATCAGCAGGACAGTTATCAAATTTATAACTATCAAAGTATAGAGCCTTTGAATTCGTTAGCTCATGCGTTAAACTTTCTGTAATTGTAGTTTTCCCCCCTCCTGAAACGGCTGCAATTGAAATTATTTTTGTTTTTTTATTCATGATTTCCCACCAAACCCCTTTAGTTAACATAACATAATTATAAAGAACTGTTGTTAATTATTGTTCCATTCATATTCTAACATACTCATTTCCCATAAGTTCCAATACGTTTCTCCTACTTTTTTTGCCTCTCTTAATAAACCTTCTTTTACAAATCCTATTTTTTCGTAACATGAAATGGCTGACGTATTAAAATCATAAACACCAAGAGTAACTCTATGCAGTTTCAATTCTTCAAAAGCAACCTGAAGTACTGCTTTCATCATATATTTCCCTATTGAATGTCCTCTCATTTCCGTATCACCAACTAACACTTTTCCAATTCTAGCAGATTTATTTATATTATCTATTTGCCCAAGTGAAATATGACCAATAACTGCTTCAGTCTCTTCATCTATTACTTTGAAAGCGAGTGTATTTGTACTTTCTATATATTTCTCTAATTGCTGTTCATTTAAAGGATATGTAAATGCACTTCCTGACCATTGTATTAAGAATTCTTCGGAATCAATCCAATTAATTAATTGTTTGAAATCAGTTCTTGTAAATTGTTTCAGCTTGATCACTCTCATTCTCCTTTCACACAACCTTTTATACACCTTCAAATTTATTTCTATATGAAAAATATATTCCCTTTTAAATAAAATAAAAAGCCATTCATAAGAATGGCTTAGCATAAATAAAGCATAATTACTCTTTATTTGCTACGTCAACACCGTTAAAATCAAACTCATCAGCAACAGTTGTAGCAGGTGGTAAAATTGCTTCAATTTTACAAAGAGATATAATTGCTGCAACTGAACCAGGAATAGCAGCTAGCTTAACAACATCGCAAGTTACCGAAGAAACAGTACCTATATAAGTACGTCCTTCAGTGTTAATTCGCACTGTTTTATTAATTAATTTTTTAAGCTCATCTCTAATTCCTTGTACACAAGAGCTGTCACATTTCTCATTCTTTTCATTTTTACACTCTTCAAAAATGTCCCAACAATCATCATGCTTACACGTACATTTCTTTCTACAATTATTAAATCGAGAACCCAAAACTTCACCCCCTAATCCTTTCTACTAGTAAAGTATGTCCAATAGCTTAAAAGTGTATGAGACAAAAGCATAGAAACAAAAAAACAAACACTTGTACTAAACCTTCTTATTTATACTTTTAATAAGCCGGCTCCTTGAATAGGGACCACCTTTTCCTATTACTTCACATATACATAGGCTTTGTTCGCAGTGATATGGTGTATTTTTCCTTTAACATTGTGAAATATACATTCAGAAAAGCGTACTCCAAAATATGATATTATTTAAAATCTTAACGTTTCCTTCAACAAGTGTTTGTTGATTAATATCATAACCAGTAGTTCTCTCAACTATCTCTTGAAAATTAGCATAGTTTGTATGAATTCTATATCTAGTAGAAAGCACTCTATCATATAAAGGTAAAATAATAGGTTAATAAACAAGCCATTCTTTTACTAAAACATAGAATAGTATGAATCCTATTGAAGGGAGGTATAAAAGAATGTCCTGGAAAAATGATTGCTGGAGTTCTAAGAAAAAGCATTGTTGTGATGACTGGTGGAAATCTAAAGAAAAGAATCATTGTGATGATGATTGGAGTTCTAAGGAAAAGCATTGTAATGATGATTGGAGTTCTAAGGAAAAGCATTGTAATGATGATTGGTGGAAATCTAAAGAAAAGAATCATTGTGATAATGATTGGAGTTCTAAACGAAATAAGTGTCGTTGTAAATGTTTCTTTATTTGTTGTCATTGTAAAAGGAAAAATTGGTAATATTTTCAATATCAACTTAAAAGAGAGAACATGTCTTTTGTGACCGATAAATACTAGAATGTAATATACAAAAAGCTGACTAAGTATAGTCAGCTTTTTGTCAATGAACACGTAGAGATTTATTTTAATATAGTTCTTATTAGAAAAGGATTATTTTATATAGATTACTATGAGCATCCATAAAGCCAAGGCGCCAATGATAGCGAGCGCTATACGTGTAGATAGTACCCTTAATTCAAAGTCTGTTTTCTTGGAGGGTTCAGGATATGCAATTATGTAGATTCCCTTTAATAATGCAAGCCATGCAATAACCGTTAGGAACCCCTGCCAGTTGAATACCCATACATTATGTAGGATTACACTACCTAACCCTAGGAAAATCGATAGAAAACCATACATAATACCAAATCCTCTGTCTTCAACCACTAATTTTTTCAATTCACGTAGTACCGATGGACGTACGAAAAGTATTCCAGATACGATAACCGTTATCCATCCCCAAAACAATCCTAAAAAAGTACTAGTTTCCATTATTAGTTCACTCCCCTCAATTATTTATATTTCAGATATCCCCCCCTTTAGAACAATTCCAACATCTTTATATATAGGCTAAATTCTGCTCTTTTTTAATACAAACATGGCATATTCTATGCCCATCCTTAATCACCTCATTTCTCTACAAAATGAAATTTTTATATCATTCTTCATCATCATCTATCCGAATCAACCGAAGTCGCTTTACACTATTACCGCACACTTTTTCATAGCTTGGAGCTAAACATGCACCAAAGCCAATATAATGATTTATTCGCCTTTTCACTAACCTCTAAAATTGTCCCCTCTGTAATAAAATGATCACCTTGATACAATGTATACTCGCTTGTCCCATGGAATCATCATTATTCCCCTCCCTATTAAAATAGCGTTTTTGTTTCAAATAATGCTCTCATTAATTTGGATGCATTTACCAGTATATTTACCAAAAAATTCATGATATCGTTAACTAGTCGAGTACGTCATTACTTGACGATTACCCTTAGGAGCCCCGCAGACAATCGGGGTTCCTTTTATTTAAATAAGGATTTTGTTTAAACTTTAGAAAACTCATCTATATTAAACTATCTTCTAAAATTCCCATTGAACATTTATAATACTTTTAAACGGTTTAAATTCTACAATCAGTAATGGAGGCATTTTAATGGGAAACATCCCAAAAATATCATCACAACAATCAAATCCTAAGATACCCTCACAGCAAGTGAACCCTAACACCCAACAAGGTAATAATAAAAAAACAAGACGCCGTATTATAACTACTTTGGCTTTTATATTATCTGTAATTTTTGTCCTTCAATATTTTCTTAATAACCAACAAGAAATGATTAAAGAAAAACAAATCACGCTTAATACGGAGCAACAAAAATTATCTTCTTTAAAGAAGGATGGTCATTCCCTTAAAAATGATGTTAAAGCTTTAACAGGTAGTGAAGAAGAAATTTTAAAATTCGCAAGGAAACTGTATGGATTTTCCAAACCGAATGAAACTATATTTCAAATAACTGAATAAAATTACACTGCATTACCCAAAAGGCGATTTGACGATAATCGCCTTTTTATATTTAATTTCTAAAGTAAACATACTAATTTCTTTTTCTATCAAATAACTATTTTGTTTAATTTATTAAAATACAACCGCTTGTCCATTTCACATTGCTCTATCATTACATTTACTATTAGTAATACGATTTTTAGAGGTGATAAATAATGGACGAGTTTTTATATTTTGCTGCACTTAATCCGGGTTCTATTGGACCTACACTTCCACCTGTTCAACCCTTTCAATTCCCTACTGGTCCCACCGGTTCTACAGGAGCTACTGGTTCTACCGGACCAACTGGTTCTACTGGTTCTACTGGACCAACTGGACCAACTGGATTTAATCTTCCTGCTGGGCCTGCATCTATTACCTTGACTTCTAACGAAACCACAGCATGTGTATCCACTCAAGGAAATAATACTTTATTTTTTTCGGGTCAAGTATTAGTAAACGGTAGTCCTACTCCAGGAGTAGTGGTCAGTTTTTCATTTAGTAGCCCTTCTCTTGCTTTCATGGTTCCTCTTGCTGTCATTACCAATGCTTTAGGTAACTTTACCGCTGTATTTCTAGCCGCTAATGGGCCTGGAACAGTAACCGTTACTGCTTCACTTCTTGATTCTCCTGGAATAATGGCTAGCGTCACTATTACCATTGTGAATTGTCCGTAATGGTTTTATTTTTAAGTACTAAGTAATTTTTGATAAAATGAGCACTGATTTACAGTGCTCTTTTTTATCATTGGGACGTTCCTTTCAAATGAAATTTCGTAACACCCTACTAAAATAACGCTTTTATTAAGAACTAATGATCTTTATATTTCTTAAGCTTGTCATCACAAGTAATTTTTATAATTAGTTAAATTCTCAATATAGTTTGTGTATATAATTCCATTCAAAGATACATAATATCCACGTAACCACTTAAAAATACTTTGTTTTTATATCTAAGTTCAAAAAGGAGCTACATAACATGGATAAAAAAAATCTATTAAGTCAACAACTTGATTATGTGTCATCGGATGCGCTGAATACTCCTAGTAAAGCCCAAGAGCAAATGCAAGAAACATCTCAGGAGGCACATGATTCAAACAAAAAGGACAGTACTCAAGCTTTACATGGCGAAGATTTACCAATTTCAGATGTATATAGAACAACGAACAAACAGTAAATTTAAAAGGGAAAAAATCTTAAGAACCAGTGAACTTAATTCTTTTCCCTTTTCCTATTTAAATAACACTTTTATATGAAATCCGTACACATTTTTGACACATCCACTATCACAATCTCCTGAAAATTCGTGATAATATTAATTTGTCGGATACGCCAAATTTCGACATTGAACGACAATAATATCTCCCTTATTGAATCCCTGTCCCCCAGGGATTTCTCCTTTTATTCATTCCTTTTTTCTTCACTAAATTTTCATTCTTAACAAAATTCAATCACTCCATTGAATAGACAGCCACAGTATCCTATTTTGATAAAAACTAAAAACAAACAGACATACTTAACACTAATAGTAGATTTTTTAACTTCAAATTTACTTTTTCTCTCTTATCTTTTTGTAAACATTAAAAATGAGCTCTATTTACATAGAGCTCATTCGTAATTTTATAGTTTGCTAGACTGTAACCCCTGAATAAACGGAACTACTTCAGGATTTACAAGTGACGATAAATCTCCTAACTCTTTTCCTAAGTAAGCTGCTTTAATAACACGTCGCATTACTTTAGAATTTCGTGTTTTTGGTAAATCTTCTACAACGTGGATGTCTTTTGGACATAAAGCTTTACCAATATGAGAGTTTACTAAACTCATTAATTCTTTCTTTAACTCTCCAGAGAATATTACACCGTCTCGTAATACAACAAAACAATGACAAACTTCACCTTTTACATCATCCGGTACACCAACTGCCGCTGCTTCTATTACATCATTATGTTTCACAAGAATAGATTCATATTCAGCAGGCCCAATACGTTTTCCAGCAATGTTTAACGTATCATCTGAACGTCCTGTAATGATATATTGCTCACCGTCATAAATGACCCAGTCACCATGAACCCATTTATTTTCAAAACGTGACCAGTATGTGTTCACATAACGCTCATCATCTTCCCAGAAACTTTTCGTCATACCAACCCACGGTTTTTCTAAACATAATTCTCCGACTTCATCACGAATCAGTTTACCTTGATTATCAAGTACAACTGCTGCCATTCCTGGTAAAGATGCGTTAAAACTAATCGGTGCAATTGGCTTTATAAGAACATTACCGAAAATCCCACCAGAAATTTCAGTTCCACCTGAGTAGTTACAGATCGGGACCTTTCCTTTTCCAACTGTTTCAAACAGCCACATCCACGGATCTGGATTCCAAGGTTCTCCTGTTGATGCGAATACTTCTAAACTCTTTAAAGAATGTTTATTTACATACTCATCACCTTTTGCCATTAATGCACGGATTAACGTTGGCGAAATACCGAGATGAGTAATTTCATATTTATCAACTGTCTCCCATAAGCGATCTGCTTCTGGGAAGTCTGGAACACCTTCATACATAACCATTGTTGCGCCATTAATTAAAGAGCCGAATAGTAAAAATGGTCCCATCATCCAGCCCATATCAGTTACCCATAATACGCGGTCGCCTTGTTTTATATTCATTCCAAAACCTGCATCAAATGCAGATTTTAGCGGGAAACCAGCATGCGTGTGTACTGTCCCCTTCGGCTTACCAGTCGTTCCAGATGTATATATAAGCATTAATGGATCATCACTGTTCATTTCTTCAGCATGTATAAATGGTTTTTCTTTTTCTAACGTACTCCATGAAAAATCATAATTATGCGGTGTAAAATCATTTCCTGTATGACGAACAATTACCACCTTTTCAATAGTTGGACAATGTTCACAAGCTTTATCTACTTCATCTTTTAATGAAACAATTTTCCCACGACGTGAAAAGCCATCTGCGGTAATAATCATTTTTGAACCCGCTGCTTGTACACGTGTCATTACTGCATCCGCAGCAAAACCTGAGAATATTGGTGAAATAATCGCTCCAATTTTCATTACTGCTAACATAGCAACAACTGTTTCAGGAATCATTGGCATGTAAATTGTTACACGATCACCTTTTTCAATACCAGCATGTTTCAAACCGTTTGCAACACAGCTTACCCAGCTGTCAAGCTCTTCATATGTAAATGATTTCGAAGTTCCGTTTTCCCCTTCATACATAAGTGCTGCTTGTGTTTTCGTTTTATCGTCTGCAAGCCAGCGAGATAAAGCCGATTCTACAACGTTACAAGTTCCCTCAGTATACCACTGTGCAAACGGTGTACCATTTTCTAAATCTAACACTTCTGTATATGGTTTCATCCACTGATAGCCAACTGCTCTCTCAGCTTCTCCCCAAAACCAAGCTGTTTCTTCAATTGACTTATTATAAAAAGCTTCGTAATCTTCATAGCCTAATGATTTCATCCAACCAAATAAACGCGTTTTTTCTTTATATTCTTCTGTTGGAAACCAAACTGCTTGTTTCATGTTTTCCCCTCCTTGACTTTTTGAGCAAGAAAGCCCTAAATAGGGCTTTTAAACTGGATATACAGGATGTTTACGATCCGTGAATACTTGATATTTGCTCATATACATTTCGAATCGGCCTTTTAACTCTTCACGTAAATTGTTTGGATGAACAATACCATCAATCACCATCTCAGATGCTAAACGGTAAATATCAATATCTTTCTTATACTCTTCTCGTTTTTCAGCAATAAAGCTTGCACGCTCTTCTTCTGGTAAAGCTGCAATCTTATTTGCATATACAGCATTGACCGCTGCTTCTGGACCCATTACTGCAATAGAAGCTGTTGGTAATGCTAAGCAGCAATCTGGTTCAAACGCTGGACCTGCCATTGCATATAAGCCAGCTCCATATGCTTTTCGAACGACGATAGAAATTTTCGGTACAGTTGCTTCACTCATTGCAGAGATCATTTTTGCACCGTGACGAATAATTCCGGCACGTTCTACTTTTGTACCAATCATAAATCCAGGTACATCTGCAAGGAATAATAATGGAATATGGTATGCATCGCATAAATTTATAAACTTCGCTGCTTTATCAGCTGAATCGTGGAATAATACGCCGCCCTTCATACGCGGCTGATTTGCAATAATGCCAATTGGCTTACCATCAATGCGTGCTAAACCTGTAATTAGTTCTTGCGCAAATAATTTTTTCACTTCAAAGAAAGAACCTTCATCAATAATTCTGTTAATGAGATCTTTCATATTGAAAGGAGCATTTTGATTTTCTGGAATGATTTCTTCTAACGTTTTATCGAACTGTTTCGGTTCTTGAGGTGTAATCAAAGGAGTCTTTTCTAAATAGTTACTTGGAAAATAAGAAATATATTGTCTTGCTTGCGTAATTGCATCTTCTTCTGTTTTACATAAAACATCTCCGCATCCTGATACTGAGCAATGCATACGTGCTCCGCCCATTTCTTCTAAAGTTACCTTCTCACCGATAACCATTTCAGCCATACGCGGAGACCCTAAATACATAGAAGCATTTCCTTCAACCATCATAACAACGTCACAAAATGCTGGGATATACGCACCACCAGCCGCTGAAGGTCCAAATAATAAACAAATTTGTGGCACTTTACCAGATAATTTCACTTGGTTATAAAAGATTCTTCCTGCACCGCGGCGTCCAGGGAACATTTCAACTTGATCTGTAATACGCGCTCCAGCAGAGTCAACTAAATAAAATAACGGTACACGTAATTTCTCAGCCGTTTCTTGAATGCGTAAAATCTTTTCAACTGTACGTGCTCCCCATGATCCGGCCTTTACAGTTGAATCATTTGCCATTACGCACGCAGTACGACCATGTATTTTACCAGTTGCAGTTACAACGCCATCAGCTGGTAATCCTGTTTGTTCACAATTTGCAAATAATGCATCTTCCACATATTCGCCATTATCGAATAAAAGAGCTAAACGATCACGAACAAAAAGTTTTCCTTTTGCTTTGTTTTGTTCATGATATTTCGGTGCCCCGCCTTGCTTAATTGTTTCAACTCGTTCTTCAAATGAATTAGATTGTTGTTTTTGATCTAACATATTTACTCCCCCTTATACATTGGTTTGCGTTTTTCCTTGAATGCCTGTAATCCTTCTAATCTATCTTTCGTATGGATTACGCCCTCATACGCCTGTTTTTCCATTTGTAAGCCGGTATGTAAATCTACTTGAATACCATTTGAAATTGCTTCTTTTGCTAATCGAACGGCAATTGGACCATTATTAGCAATTCGATCTGCAATTTCAATTGCTTTCTCTTCTAGTAAATCAGCTGGTACTACGAATTCTACTAAACCATATTCTTTCGCTTCTTGCGCCGAAATACGTCTTCCTGTATAAATTAATTCTTTCGCTCTACCAACTCCAATTAATCTAGGTAATCGCTGCGTACCACCCGCTCCAGGTATTATTGCAAGGGAAGTTTCAGTGAGACCTAGACTTGCAGTGTCAGAAGCAATTCTAAAATCACAAGCTAAGCTTAATTCAGTACCTCCACCAAGTGCGATTCCATTTATTGCAGCAATAACTGGTTGTGGTAATTGTTCAACCATCTCCATAGTAGAACGAATCATACCCACAGCATGGCGAACTTGTTCTTCATTCATGTTGGCACGCTCTTTTAAATCAGCACCAGCGCAAAACGCTTTTTCGCCAGCCCCTGTTAAAATAACAACGCGCGTATTTGATTCTTCGTTTATTTGAGTTAATATAGTTTGTAATTCTTCTAATAATGCCAAAGATAATGAGTTAGCTTGTCTTTCACGATTTAACGAAATCTTTACAACATGCGGTGTAACATAGTCAACGGAAATGTTTTGTAATTGTAGCATCTTCTCACCTACTTATCGTTTTATGTTGAAGCGCTCTATACACATGACTCGGTAATTGGATATTTAACTTACTTTGAATAAAATGACTAGCTCTCAATAACTTTTCTTCGTCTATATTTGTTTGGACACCTAACTTATGGAGCATATGTACTAAGTCATCAGTAGCAACATTACCCGATGCTCCTGGTGCATAAGGACACCCTCCAAGTCCACCACAGGAACTATCAAACGTTGTAATACCATGTTCTAAAGACTTAACTACATTTGCCAGTGCCATTCCATACGTATTATGAAAATGCATTGCAAACTGCGAAGCATCATACTTCTTTAATAAATGCTCTAATACTTGCTCTACTTGTAATGGATTTGCTACACCGATCGTGTCACCAAGAGAGATTTCATAAATGCCGTATGAGAATAGTTGATTACATATTTCGTCAACTGCTGTGGCACTTATATCCCCTTCATAAGGACATCCAAATACAGTAGAAACATAGCCTCTTACCTTTTTCCCTTCGAATGTTGCCTGTTTTGTTATATCTTCAATTACACCTAATGCTTCTTTAATTGGTTTATTAATGTTGCTTTTATTATGAGATTCACTTGCTGATAAAAAAACATTCACCTCATCTACATTTTGCAAAAAAGCTCGTTCCAAACCATTTTGATTTGGAACAAGCGCTGCATATGTAACATTTGGATCCCTTTTTAGCTCAGAAAATACATCACTTGCATCTGCTAATGCAGGAACCCATTTAGGGTGAACGAATGAGGAAACTTCAACGTACGACAATCCCGCTTCTGTAAGTAGTTGAATCCATTTTACTTTATCTTTTGTGCCAACAATCTTTTTTTCATTCTGTAAGCCATCACGTGGCCCGACTTCTTTAATGACAGCAAAATTAGGTAGTTTCAATTCGCTTCCCCCTATATCTCCCTATTCAATTTCTAGTAATACATCTCCTTCATTTACAAAATCGCCTTCTTGTATGTTAATTTTCATAACAGTTCCGGCTTCTTCTGAAACGATTGGAATTTCCATTTTCATAGATTCCAAAATGACGACATCCTGCTCTTCCTCTACTGTGTCTCCTACTCCTACAACAATCTTCCAAACATTTCCTGCCATCGATGCATATACTTTCGTCATCATTTTTTCCCCCTTAATATTCATAAATCTTATTTTTTAACAAGTTGTTTCGTTACAAAACCCGTTGTATAAATACCACTTTTGAACACATCATCTTCCAATACTTGTAGTAGCATTGGTGTATTCGTTTTAATACCTTCTACTTTTAACTCTTGCAGCGCATCCTGTAATTTTGAAATCGCTTCTTCACGAGTTTCGCCATGAGCGATTACTTTCGCAATCATTGGATCATAGAAAGGTGTAATCGTTACTTGATTCTCCAAAAAGTGATCAATACGTACATTTGTCGGTAACGTTAAATCTGTAATTTTCCCAGGTGATGGGAAGAATGTTTTCGGATCTTCTGCATAAATACGAGCCTCGATGGCATGACCACTACGTTTTACATCATCTTGTGTAAATGATAGCTTCTCACCATATGCGATAAGTAATTGTTGTTCAACTAGATCTAACCCAGTAATTTCTTCTGTAACTGGATGTTCTACTTGTAATCTCGTATTCATCTCTAAGAAATAAAAGTTCTTTTGATCATCTACAAGAAACTCCACTGTGCCAGCATTTGTATAACCAAGAGCTTTAGCAGCTTGTACAGCAACTTCTCCCATAGCCTTTCGTGTACCTTCATCTAAAAATGGTGAAGGCGCTTCTTCAATTACTTTTTGATTTCGGCGCTGCACTGAACATTCACGTTCCCATAAATACACTGTATTACCATGTGTATCTGCTAAAAGCTGAATTTCAATATGGTGTGCATCTGCTATATAGCGCTCTAAATACATTTCTCCGTTACCAAAGAAATTTTGCGCTCTTGTTTTATTACTTTCAAATGCTTTGGTGAGCGTTTGCTCAGTCTCCATCAACTGCATTCCAATGCCTCCGCCGCCCGCGGATGCCTTAAGCATTAATGGATAACCAATTTGTTTTGCAATTTCAATTGCTTCTTCAGCAGTTTCAATATTTGTAGTAATGCCTGGAACTACTGGCACATCTGCTGCTTGCATCGCTATACGTGACTCAATTTTACTTCCCATCTTAGTAATGATTTCTTCTGAAGGACCGATAAATACGATTCCTTCTTCTTTACAGCGAATCGGAAAAGATGGATTCTCTGATAATAATCCATACCCCGGATGGATTGCTTCAGCATTTGTCTTCTTAGCTATTTCTATAATTTTTTCAAGGTTTAAATAGCTTTCTTGGACACGTGGGCCCCCTACTAAGTAAGCTTCATTTGCCAATTTTACATGAAGGGCATTTTCATCAGCCTCAGAATAAATAGCAACGGTACGAATGCCAAGTTTTTGACAAGTTTTCATAATTCGAACTGCGATTTCCCCGCGATTAGCAATTAATATTTTTTGAAACATAGTGACTCCTCCTTTTTATCTACATCCTAAATGTCTTGCAATTACGAGACGTTGAATTTCAGAAGTTCCTTCACCAATTTCTAACAGTTTTGCATCACGAATATATCGTTCAACTTCATATTCACGCATATAGCCATATCCACCATGAATTTGTACCGCATGATTCGCGATACGACTAGCTGCTTCAGATGCAAACAACTTTGCCATAGCCGCTTCTTTACCGAAAGGTTTATCGTTATCTTTTAACCAAGCTGCTTTATGTACTAAATTACGCGCTAATTCCACTTCAGTCGCCATATCAGCTAATTTAAATTGAATCGCTTGGAAATTAGAAATTGTTTTACCAAATTGTTGACGTTCTTTCGCATATTGCAATGCACGTTCAAATGCAGATTGTGCAATACCTACTGCTAATGCTGCGATTGAAATACGTCCTCCATCAAGTGTATATAAGAATTGTTTAAATCCTTTATTTACATCACCAAGTATATTTTCTTTCGGTACACGCACACCATCAAGTACGATTTCACAAGTATTAGAAGCACGAACACCCATCTTATCGTAAGGGCTTGAAATCGTTAACCCTTCACTAGTAGTCGGTACGATAAATGCAGAAATACGTTTTCTACCATTGTCTTCAACACCGTTGATAGCGGTTACAATAATTGTATTTGCATACTCTGCATTTGTGATCCAACACTTTTCGCCACTAATAACATATTCATCGCCATCTAATATTGCTTTCGTTTGTGTGCCCCCTGCATCAGATCCAGCGTTTGGCTCTGTTAATCCGAAAGCACCTAATGTTTTCCCTGACGCCATTGGAACTAAATATTTTTGTTTTTGTTCTTCTGTACCGAAATAATAAATTGGAGAAGCACCTAATGAAATTGTTGCAGCATAGCTTAAACCAGTACCACCACAAGCACGACCAATTTCTTCAACTGCCAACGCGTACGATAATGTATCGCCACCTGAACCTCCATACTCTTCTGGGAATGGGATGCCTAATAATCCTAGTTCGCCCATTTTTTGAAATGTTTCATATGGAAACTCTGCAGTTTTGTCATAATACACAGCTTTCGGTGCGATTTCCTTTTCAGCAAAGTCACGTACCATTTCTTTAATCATTTGTTTTTCGCGAGTTAGAGTAAATTCCATTCCGCTACACACCCCTTATCGAATATTGAGTTTCGACAGCGTACGAGTTTCTACTACAAACATTACTTCTTAAAAGACACGAATATTAGTTAGACAATTGCTATAATTCTGTCATAACTTAATTTTAAAACAGATTCTGTACCAATGCACAAAAAAATTCCTACATTGTTCTACAACAACATAGGGTACTTTGTGTCGAAATATGTATTTTTTTGTTTTATAATCTCTATCTTTTTCCGAATCAGAAATTATCACTATCGTTTCTGGGGATGGTTCGAAATATGTTTTTAATAATACTTTTCATCAAATCAAATTGCCCACGATTTTAAAATAGTAATCAAACCGCTAAGTGTTTTTCTCTTCCCTGCATATTTATGAAACACCTCAGCCAATGCTCATGCTATTTTTAAACTGTGTTTTATAATACCTGAAAATATGCCCACATACACTTCAATTTGATAAATAGAGCGGCGTATGCATTAATAACTAATAAAAGATCTTCTCGCTATTTCCAAATACTACCTTTCGCGTTGGTAACATTACATCCTAATTTTTTATCCTTCACCTGGCTATATGCCCTAAATAAAAATCTTTAATCAAGTTATAAATTTAAATGGCATTCATATTTCAATTAATTTGTAACGTTTTAAAATGTGCGATTGTTAAAGAACTTTTAAAGAAATGTTCCCTAATAATAAAATTCGACAATCCACTTTCTAAATCACCTAATTTTAACGTTTAATTTAATCGATTTTTTTCGATTTCATTTCACGTCGTGTAAAAGTATCTTTATCCATTCGACTATTATCTTAAAATCAATCCAATTAAATTCATAAACTATGCGTATACTTACTCCTACTTTTCTGCTAGCAAACTATCAATAATTTCGTTTTGGAAGTCCATAAAGTCCACTACTTTTCACGTCACTCCAAAGCGTTGTCCGATTCACATCGAGTTCTTACGTTAATTCATCCTGTGGCCTATTGTTGTTTTTTTGTCTTAGCTCGTTTAACTTAGCCAATATTATGTTACGCTTCTCTTCTGAAATAAAAAAAAGCAATCGATTTTATGTCGATTGCTTTGAATTTCGTGTATCTTTTGTAGTTCTTATACATATTATAATGTCTTATTGAAAGTCTGTATTAAACAACTAGATTCACCACTACTCCAGCGTGATCAGATGGCTAAAGAGTCGTTATCGTTATATCAGCGTTTGAATTCAGATTTTCTAGCAGAATTAACGATAGGTATTTAGCCGGTCTCAACAGCAATTCGTTCCTTTATGCAACTTGAACAACCGGCGAATTTCGCATAATTTATTTCATTACCTCCGTGGCGTTAGTCCATACAATATAAATTGAATCGTATTTTCAATTTCCACTTCATCGTCCCATTTCTCTTCAGGCAATAATAAGAACCTCGTTAAGAGTAATCCTAATACAGCTGATAACGTAAGTCGTAATACAGAAGATGGTGGTATTTCAATAATTGTCCCTTCTTCTTGAAACTTTGCAATCAACTTTTTAAAATGTACAAGCAGTTCTGTTTCTATTAATTGTTGTATTTCACTTTTTAGTTCAGGCTGAAATGGTACTTCTTGAATTAATATTTTTATCATTGGAAAGTGCTTTTTAGCAAATTCAAATCTATTTTGAATTATTACTCTTAATAGTCCTTCATACGATTCATAATCTGTTTTAAATATTTCTTTTGCAAAGGCTTGTACGAAAAATGGTGCAGCAAACTTTGTTAAGGTCGGCATCACGACTGCAAACAATAAATCTTTTTTCGTTTTATAGTAGCGGAAGATTGTTCCTTCCGCTACACCAGCTCGCTTTGCAATTTCACTTGTTGAAGTTGAGGCGTACCCTTTTTCTCCAAACATATCAACAGCTGCCTCTAATATACGCATTTGACGTTCATTACGTTTATCAGTATTCGTTGCGGCAACTAATTCTTCCAGCCAATCCTTCTTCATTTATAAAGCTCCTTTTTGTCGTCATTATATTTTGCGATGTTTCTTTAAAGCAAATATATTTCCTACTGCAAATAATAGTGAAAAAAGAAGTAAAACAGTAAGATCTAAAGCAATTTCTGTAAACCCTTGATTCCGAATCATTACTTGTCTCATTGCGTCAGCACCATACGTGAGTGGAAATAATTTACCTAACATTTGTAACCATGTATTCATGGATTCCATTGGAAACAACCCAGAAAAGAAGACTTGTGGCACGATAACAAGCGGTATAAATTGAATCATTTGAAATTCATTATTTGCGTATGCCGATAAAAATGTGCCTAATGTTAGTGCAGTTAAAGAAAGCATACATGTTATAAGTAGCGTTAGCCATATTGAGCCAGCTACATATAAATCTAAAATATAAACTGAAAAACTTACAATTATAATAGATTGTATAAATGCAAAGATTCCAAAACCAATAATATATCCTAAAACTATTTCCCATCTTCTCACTGGTGTGGACAATAACCTCTCTAATGTACCACTTAAACGTTCTCTTACAAAAGATACTCCGGACAATATAAATACAAAGAAAAATGTAAAGAAACCAATTAATACGGGACCAAGCCCATCGAACATCGTAATGTCTTTAGAGCCATGTAAATAATCCACTTCAGGCTTCATCATTGATACATTATTCTTCTCTGTACTCTTTTGCAATACTTGAAGTACTGCACGGTTTTTTGATGAATCACTGCCTTCTAATAGAAGATTCATTTTTCCATTTTCTAAATGAATTACTGCATCTACCTTTTGCTTTTCTAATTCCGAAATTGCTTTGTCTTTACTATATTCATAAATTGATGCTTCTTGATTTTTCATTGCTTTTACTATAGGAGCAGGTACATCGACTACAGCAATATGCGGTATATAGTCTTTTTGTGTAAATATTAGCGATAATAACCAAAGTAATAACATTGGTGCCCCAAACATCATTGCTAAAGAACGCTTATCTCGAAAAAATTGACGAATGATACGGATGACTACACCATTAACTCTCATGATTCAATCACTCCTTCTAACATAAAGACATCTTCAATTCGTCCAGAAGATGTTTGTTTTTTCAATTCCTCCGGTGTGCCAATCGCAACTAAATTCCCTTCTCTAATTAGCCCTAGACGTTCGCAAAACTCAGCTTCATCCATAATGTGCGTTGTTACAATAATAGTTGTTCCTTTCTTTTTAAGGTCATAAAACTTCTCCCAAATCGATTTTCGAAGTAGAGGATCTATCCCAACTGTTGGCTCATCTAAAATCAATATTTCAGGTTCATGAAGGAGTGCTATCGCCAATGATAAACGTTTTTTCATTCCACCTGAAAAATGCTGTACTTGCTTTTTCATATGCTCTGATAATTGTACAAGTTCAAAAACTTCTCCGATTCTCTCTTTCTTACGCTTACCTTTTAACCCATACATCGTTGCAATGAAATCTGCATTTTCATATGCCGATAGTTCTTCGTATAATGCATCAGCCTGAGCCATATAACCAATTCTTTTCATTTCATTTAGATTAGGCATGTTTGTATTAAAAACAATTACATCCCCTGTAGTTGACTCATTAATACCTGCAATCATTTTAATGAGTGTTGTTTTCCCTGACCCGGAAGGTCCAACCAATCCAAAAATTTCTGCTTTTTCTATTTGCAACGAAAGGTTATGCAAAACTTCTTTTTTTCCAAATTTTTTTGATACATCTCGTAAAATAATTGAAGGTTGTTGCACTAAAAATCCCCCTTTTCTTCAAAATGAGTGAGTACTCACTTTTATTTTACTCTCGAATTATTATATGTCAAACTTTTCAAACATATATTTTTTCTGTTATTTACTAAATCAATGAAACAGAGTCGACATTAGAATATCTTTTCTTAAAGTCGACTCTGTTTCATTGTAAATTATTCGATTTTTGTTATGTTTTTAAATTTAAATACCTTTTAATTCTAGCAACATCTAAAGAATATTCGATAACTATTTGCTGTATTGGTAATATAACCGTTTCCGGATATAAATGTGCATATTGTAACGTTTCTGCATACTTTTCTAACCGTTTTTCTAAATACTTTACAATTTGCTCAGGATGACTTACTAATAAAGACGTACTATAATAATGAATTTGCTCCTCAATCGCCGTATATTCTTCAATTTCAAATTCTTTATGCATTTGTACACCCCTTTATATTTTTAATATCGCTTAATAATAACTATTTTAACTCGACTAATTTTTAAGTTTTTTGATTATTTACACTATAACAAACTCAATAGGTCAAATTTTGTTACTTTATGTAACGTTGAAAAATTTTAACAAAATTGTAATGGAAACTTGTACTCAAGAAAAACTACCTTTAAATTATTCCCCTGAACAAAAAAGTCGTACAGATTAATTTAACTGCACGACTACAATCTCAGGTCTATTAAAAACTCTTTGCGGAATGATACTATTGCCTAATCCTCTACTAACTATCATAGACGTATTTTGTTGTTCATATAAACCCGCTGTATATTTGGGCAGCATTCCTTGATTAGGAGCAACTAATCCCCCGATAAAAGGTAACCGAACTTGTCCCCCATGTGCATGACCCGATAAAACTAAATCTACTTGCTCATCAGCATACTCTTCTAAAAATTCAGGCCTATGAGATAGCAATACTTTATATCCATCTGGTTGCGTTTTATCCTTTGCTTTTATAATTTCAGCTTTTACAATACTTCCTTCGCCACCGTTTTCATTAGTAAAATCAGGATCATCAATACCTAGTAAGTATATTTTTTGCTCACCTTTTTGAATACTTACATACTCATTTCTTAAAACAGTAACATGGTATTTCTTCAATTCTTTCTCCAAACTGTTATATTTCCCTGACCACTTCTCATGATTCCCTGTCACAAAATATACTGGATACTCCGTCACAAGTTCTCGTATTACTTGCAAACTAATTTCTGCATCATATGATTTACTGTCAATTAAATCACCGGTAATAACAATGATATCAGGATTCAAGTTTTTTACTTTTTTAATTAAAACATCTTGATTTTCACCAAATTTTTTATTATGTAAATCTGAAAGTTGGAGAATTTTAAACCCTTTAAAAGAGGCAGGAATTTTGCTAGATGATATATTAACTTCACTTACACTTATTAAATTGTTCTGCAAATATGAAAATATACTAATACCAACTATTGTACTAATAATCAAAATGACTCTATTAATATTTTTTTTCATAGTTTCTCCTTTTTATTTTCATAAAACACTTATATATGTTAACTGAATTATATTATACTTTTTTGAAATTGTTTATATCAATAAAATAATGCAGTACATGAAATTTTCATTCCGGATACGTAATATATGTTCATTATATTTTTACTTTTATCCTTTTAATAATAAGAATACAAAAAAAACGATTCTTTTCACACGAAAAAGAATCGTTTTCTAACTTTATACTTTCAAAAACATCATGTTAAGAAATGCCAAAACAAAAATACTATCACCTAAGAGCATTAACAATAATTTCAGTTGCCTCTGCAATTAGTTGATTATCATAGGTAGCCTCTTTCTCATCTTTACTGGATAAAATTGCGATGATAATGGGTGCTCTATTAGGCGGCCAAACGATAGCAATATCATTTCGTGTCCCATAACTTCCAGCTCCTGATTTATCTCCAACTACCCAGTCAGTTGGTACGCCTGCACGAATAAGTTTGTCTCCTGTAGCATTTCCTTTCATCCACTCTGTAAGAATTTTACGTTTATCAGCTGGAAGTGCATTTCCGACCGTAAAAGCCTTAAGATTGGTAGCAATTGCTTTTGCTGTACTAGTATCACGAATGTCTCCTGGAATAGCCTCGTTTAACTCTGTCTCAAAGCGATCAGCCATAGTAACCCGATCACCCATCTGTCTAAGCGCTTTTTCATATCCCTTAGGTCCGCCTATTTTATGAAATAAAATGTTCCCTGCAGTATTATCACTGGAACGAACAGCAGCCTCAGCAATTTCTCCTAGTGCCATTCCGGTATCTACATGTTTCTCAGTAACAGGTGAATATTCCACTAAGTCGTCTTTCGTATAAGTGATAACTTCATTTAATTTCTCAATTGAGTTTTGCTGTAGCAATACTCCTGCCGCTAATGCCTTGTAGGTTGATGCAAAGGCAAATCTTTCGTTAGGTCGATAAGCAATTGTTCGATTTGTACCAGTATCAATAGCATACACACCTAATCGAGCATCAAATTTTTTCTCAAGTTGAGAGAATTCTTTATACGTCGCATGATTTTTATGTTTAACTGGTCCGGTCTTTTCTTTCGCTTCAACTTGCAATGCCCCTCCTGTAAAAGCTTCTAGACTTGTAAGACTTAAACCTAATATACCAACGCATATACCTATTTTTAGCATCCTCTTGTTTTTCAAAATCATCATTCCTTTCAAATTTTCAATATTGAAAACAAGTAGTAAATTCAATACACTGTATCCTATTTGAACACCTGTTTTTATACGTACACATAATAGACCATCTAAGAAACAAGTTTGTTCCATAAATTTAAAACCTTTTTAACTAGTAGCCAAGATATTAACAAAAGTAAGAGATAGCAACTATGATAGCTGCTATCTCTTATTTCAAATCTCACTTTTTCTTTAACTTATAAAGGCTTTTATATAAACAGGGTCTCTTCCCCTGAGAAAAGTGCACAAATTTTACTAATTTTGATTCGAACTATCTGTACTAGCAGCTTCACCATGTATACGTTGCTTTTTTAAATCAAAGTATACATCTAAAATTTCCTTCCCAATTATAGAATTAATTCCATTTTTATCATCATGAAGCCATGGGACTACTACAGAAAATGCTACTTCTGGATTATCATATGGAGCATATCCAACTAATGTTAAGTTGTAACATTCCATACGTTCTCCTTTTGCATTTCTACCAATTGGATCATCTCCACCATATACAGTTTGAGCTGTCCCTGTCTTTCCTGCTGGTTTATATGGCGCATTTTTGAAATACTTCACGCCAGTTCCATCACCTTCTTGGAATACCCATCTAAATCCTTCTTTTATCCGATCAATATGTTCTTTCTTCATATCAACTCGATTTAATACGACAGGCTCTATAGAGCGTATAACTTTGCCAACTTCCTCTTCTTTTATTGATTGCTCTCGTATTTCTTGTACAATTTGGGGTTGCATTCTATATCCACCATTTGCAATAGTTGAAATATATTGTGCCAATTGCAATGGCGTATAAGTATCATACTGACCGATAGAAAAATCTAGTAAAAACCCAGGTTGACTATCTACTTTTCTAGTTTGCCCAATTATTTCATTCGGTAAATCAATACCTGTTGGTACCCCTAAACCAAATTGTTTAAAATAATAACGCATTTTATCAAATGCTTCTTGTTTAATATCCAATGAACCATTCGGTACGTAATTAACTCCCGCAATTTTTAAAGCTGTCTGGAACATGTATACATTCGAAGATACTTGTAAAGCTCGTAAATCATTAATATTACCAAATCCGGATACATTCCATGATTTCTTGGCTTGTGTACCTTTAAATTTCATCGGTGCATCATAAAATTGATCTCCTGGCTGTATTGCCCCTGTCTCATATCCAGTTAATAACGTTGCGCCTTTTACAGCTGACCCTAGCTCATACGAAGTTGTCATGTTACCTAATGCCAAATCCTCAATCTCTATTTTCCCTTCTTTTTCTACAATCTTTTTGCCTGCCATAGATAAAATCTGTCCGTTATTCGGATTTGTCATGACGACAAACGCTCGGTCCAACAATGGCTCTGAACTCTTAAAAGCTCTCAAATTTTTCTCTATACTTTCTTCCACTTTCTTTTGTAATTCCATATCAATCGTTAATGTTAAACTACTACCACTTTTTCCTTTGGAGATTATTTCTGTGTTTATAATGTTTCCTGATTTATCAGTAATGTTTTTCACTTCTTCTTTTGTGCCGTGTAATACATCTTCATATCGTTGTTCAATATAACTTTTTCCTACACGATCATTACGGTTATATCCACGTACCAAATAAGAATCTAAGTTTTCTTTCGGTAATCCTTCTTCACTACTTGTAATATTACCTAACACGGAACGAAATAAATTACCATTTACATAATTACGTTCCCAATCAACTGTTGTATCTACTCCTGGAAACTCCGCAAGTTTTTCACTTATCCGCGCATATTCTTGATCTGTCACATCTTTTTTTATAATTTGTGGTGTCAGTTGATAACCTGAACTCATTTTACTTTTAATAGCTAACACCTTTAAATCTTGTGCTGTTAATTCTGCCAATTCTACTTCTGTAACGCGACTTCGTCTTAAGTCTTGAATTTTTTTGTCTAGTTCTTTTCCCTCTATTCCCTTTTCTTTAAAATTTCCTATGTCTTTTTTAGTAATCTTTGATTCCGCACGTTTCGTATTCAATTGCATCCAGAAATCTTTTTTATCGATATCGGTTAACTTATTTATATCTTGTTCAGGCATTTCAAGTACTTTCGCCAATTCTTTTGCTGTTTTTAAAATATCTTCACTCGTAATCCCCTTCACCCTTGTATACGTAATTGCGCGAAGAGATTTATTATTAACGACCGTTTTCCCTTCTCGATCTAGAATTTGTCCACGTGGAACTGGTATACTAGTTGTTTCATTTTGACTGTTTTCCACTTGGTTCTTATAAGCCTCTCCCTCAACGATTTGTACTTTTCCTAGCTGCATAATAATAGCTGAGAATAGTACAAATATGCATAGGAACATTATATTCAATCGAATAGATATATATGTCTTCTGTTTCTTTACTTTTTGTTCTTTCATAAACCCTCCATATAATTCTTCCGGAAATCCTCACTAATACTTAGTAAATAAATATACTAAAAGTGTTCCCTATATATTAGAAACCACTATTCAGTTATAATAGTGTCTTATCTTTTTTGTTAAATCCTTGTAAGCATCCATTTCTTTGGATTTAGCCGCGTAATTGATAAATCTCCCTTCCTGTTTTTTTCTCTATTTTTTTGTCGCCTGCATTAGAAATGCTAAACTGTATAATGACTCATATTAAACTTACACATAGACTTACTATTAACATGTACTTTTTTTCATACTGATTGTTCCTTTCTTCATGCTGTAATACTTAATAGACAACCTAAGTAATAAAGTTGTTCCACATTTACAAAAAAAATAATTAACTATAAGATGAAATAGGCTACATAAGGGAGGGTTATATGTTACATACGAAAAGATGGAGATTTTTTGCGGTTCTTTCTATTGTAGGTTTGATTTTACTAATTTTATTAAAAATCAACTTCATTTCAATTACTATCGCAACTTCTTCAGCTGAAAGAGGAAAAATTTTTGATCAAAATGGTGTAATACTAGCTACAAATAAGAAAGTTAAATCTCTATATTGCACTTCTAATGATGAAAAGCTATCGAATCAAGATACATCAAACACATTAGCTTTTTTCAATCAATTTTCAAGCGAGTTTCAACATGACATTTCTGCGGAGGACATAAAATCGCAATTACAACAATCTTGTAAAAAGCAGACTATGAATGGTATACCGTTATACTCTGACATAAATGAGAATGAACTTACATTCATAAACAAGAACAGACCCAATAATGTAATAATCAAAGATGAATTGATTCGATATTATCCTAAACACGAAATTGGTTCCCAGGTAATTGGGTATGTAGAAAATGACCTTAATTCTAAGTATGGACCTGTTGGAAAAAGTGGGATTGAGCTTCAATATGAAAACGATTTAAAAGGAAAACCAGGAAAAACTCTTATTTTTAAAATGAATAATAAAAAGTTCTTATGGAACATTCAAAAAGTACAAAAAGGAAAAGATGTCAGGCTAGCTTTAGACTCTAAGTTGCAGCAAAAAACAGAGGAAGCATTAAGATCTCAAATTAAGAAAATACGTGATGCTAATGCTGGTTATGTTGTAGTAACCGATGTAAAAACTGGTGCAATTTTAACTATGGCCAATTCGGCAGTTTTTGATCCAAATATATTACATACACATGTATCATCTAAAAAAGAAAACATTAAATCACTTTCGCAAAATAAAGCAATTCAAAAATTAAAGTATGGTGAGTCTTATGTAAATATGGCCTCTACTATAAAGCCACTTACTATTTTAATTGGATTAAACGAAAAGCTTTTTCAACCCGAAGATACTTATTTAGATAAAGGTACTTTTCAGTATGATAATCAAAATAACATTACTAATGCACCTGGAACGCCAACAGGTGAAATTACACCGAGTCAGGCTATCATTAATTCATCTAATACATTTATGACAGCAAAAGTAGCTCTTCCCTTATTCAACCAAAATAATGGGAATATAGAAAAGGTGGCAAATATATGGACAGATTATTTAATGCAATTCGGCCTTCGTTCTAAAACTGGGATTGATTTACCCTTTGAAGAAGACGGACAATATGAATTTCATCCATCTAATAAGTTTGAAAATGGTATCTCCGCTTTATTAAATGCCTCTTGGGGAGGAAATGAAGTGCATACTCCTCTTCAACTCGCTCAATATACAGCAATTTTGGCAAGTAAAGGCGATAAATATAAACCTCAAATCGTAAGTACTATTATTGGTCAGGACGGTAAGGAAACAAAAAAGTTTAAACCAATCTTAGAAAGTTCAAATCGTTATCCTATGAAATTCTGGAGTGTCGTGCAAGGTGGGATGAGTCAAAATATACAAGAAATTAAAAACTTGCCCTTTCATGTCGCAGGTAAAACAGGTATAACAGGCTCTCCAAACGAGCAAGAAAGAATGATAAATCATTCTCTTTTCATTGCATATGCTCCTACCGAAGATCCACAAATTGCTATTTCTGTCGTTATTCCTGGTAGTAATTCAGAAAAAAATATTGCAGCTCTTGTTACATCAGAAATTTTAGAGTCCTGGAATACTCTTCAAAAAGAAAATAAAAACAAAGAGGAAGGTTCATTAAAGTGAACCTTCCTCTTTTACCATATAGAATCTATATTTATTATTTCCCATATACCTTCATCATTCTTTTCAAATATGAAAGAATATTTAATATCAGTTAAAACATACTCTTTTTGTACATATCCAGTATAACCGTTAATTGTCGATATTTTTATATATCCATCATTCTGCGCTTTTTCTGGAATCAAAGCTTTTACCATTTCATTAGATACTTCATATAAAACTTGTGATTCTCGTTTTGGTTCAGCTAAAATTTTCGTTTTATTTCCAGTAACAGTTGCATATATAAAATGCGATTGCTTTGGTTGGTTACTTTCTGTCAATCCACTTGGTACTTTGTATACTTTCTTTGTATCATTTGCAAATTCTCCCCCCATTGTAAGAGCGACTTGCAACTCATGAAAAATATCCTCATCAAACTTCAATTCATCCCTCTTATAACTCTTCCCTTTAAATAGAACTTCATCATTTAATGCTCTATACAAATCATTTTCATTTTTTGAATTTGTGCTTCGATATAAATCATTCATAAATTGTTTTAATGATGGATCTTGAGCAGACTCATCTTTAGTTTTCGGCTTAATTTGAGTACTACTTTGTACCGGTGATTTATTATCATCAAGCCAAGGTTGTTGAACAATAAAAAATAACATTGTACAAACCAAAACAACTACAACAGGCAATGCTTTTTTACGAAATGGTCTCTTATATGTTACAGAATCTACTTCACTATTTTGATATACCGATTGCTTTATTTTATAAATAAATTCTTCTTCATCTTTCCGATGCTCCATTGGGCCTTTTTTCAATTTACTATACCAGTCAGGATTTTTTTTACTGTTCATCACTTCTACCCTCCCCTATTAGTTTTGAAACCTTACTTCTCGCTCGGCTTAATCTAGATTTGACTGTTCCAATTGATACACCTAATGTTTCAGCCATTTCTTCATAAGACAATTCATATTTCGCGTCCAATATTAGTATTTCGCGGTGTTTTTTAGGTAGTTTTAATACAACATCCCACACATCATTCATTTCCTCTTGCTTAAAAAACTCTTGTTCTGCCGATGGAGATTGCTTGTCATCACTAAAAAATCCCACTAAAGATATCCTTTTAAAATAAGAGGATTTCAAATAGTTTATTGCTGTATTTCTTGTAATTTTTAATATCCACGTTTTAATAGATGACTCCTTTCGAAACGAATGCCAATGTTTAAAAACCTTTATAAAGACATCTTGTGTGATGTCATCTGATAAGTGTGGATCTTTCGTAATAATAAATGAATAATTCCATACATCTTGCCAATAGTCTTTTATAACATAGTCAAGCTCATCATGATTACATTTTTCAATAAACTTCTGTTCCATTTCCACACCTCAAACTTATTTGAATAAACATAAAACTGCCCTCACTTTTAATATGGTTTCAATATATAGACATGATACAAGTTTCATTTGTTCCATTGTTTATCTTTTTTTTGATAGAAGCATCCTCCTGAAAAATGTAAAGGTGTACAATACATTTCATTAAATAATCACCTTTACATTCTTTTTGATGACAGACTCCAAAAAACAAGTAATGCATACAATGTTAAAAATTTACTCATAAAAATCTGATTATGATTCCTTAAATTTCACGCAACACTCCACTTGTATCACCTATTTTTTCTAAGAGCATACTTATTTGTGTGCTCTATTTATTTTTTACTAAATAACTGTTTTGTTAAAGTTTAAAATTACCCTCAATTGTCCATTTCAATTTGTTCTACTCTCATATTTATTATTAGCAATGCCAACCTTTCAGAAATGAAAATAAAGATGAGGTATCAACTTTCTAGAGATACAACAAAAAAGCATTCTCGATTAGAAAGAATGCTTTTTTGAAACTTTATTGTTCTTTGTTTTTCCCAATTTACACCTTTGAGTTAAGCATACATATAATAATTTCAGAAAAAGATTTCACCTTATAATTTAGTGTTATTTCTGAAAAACATGTTTTACTTTTTCGCCTGGAACATTACTCCCCCCTCTTCCTTTTACATCTTCAATCATCATGGTAACAATCATGTCTGGCGCATTTGCATCAAAAGCTGCAAACCATCCAAGTTCTTTTCCGTCTGCTTCTTTCGACTCCTTCAGTTCTGCTGTACCGGTTTTACCAGCAAGAGTTACACCATCAACCTTAGCAATTCTCCCAGCGCCATCAGGGTCATTAATGACTTTTATTAATGCACTCTTTAATATCTCTTGATTCTTTTTAGAAACCACGTTTTCTTTCCAATTTCCCGCTACTTTTGCTTCTTTTAACAGATGAGGCGACGGAATATTCCCTTCATTGACAATCGGTGCATATGTTAATGCTAAATGAAGTGGTGTCATTAATACTTGTCCTTGTCCATATCCCGTATCTGCTAGTTGAATATCGTTTTTTATCCCATCTTTTGCAATTATTGAAATAGGAAATTCGTATTCGATTGGTAATTTTTCATGAAATCCGTATTTCTTAAATTCATTTACATACTGATCTTTTCCCATTTTCAAAGCTTGTTGAGCAAAATAAATATTATCAGAGTACTTCATTGCCTTATCAAAATCAATTGGACTAGCTTCCTTCACACGTGTTACATAATAATTTCCCCACGATGAATCTTTTGTCCATTTTAATCCTTGAATTTTATATTCTTCTTTAGGATTTATTGTTTTCGTTTCCAAACCAATTGCACCTGTAATCGTTTTAAATACAGAACCTGGTACAAATGCTTGTGTGAAGCGATTCATCATTGGCAGTTTCGAGTCGTTATTCCATGCTTCCCGTTGAGCTTTTGATGCTCCTCTAACTATTGTATTTGGATTATAAGCAGGGCTACTTACGAGTGCAATTGTTTCACCCGTTTTAGGATTGACCGCTGCACTAGATCCTGCTTCATTTTTCATCTCATTAAATATTTTTTCTTGAATTGCAGCATCAATTGTTAACGTAACATTTTCCCCTTCTTTTGCTTCTTTTTTTGCTAAGTTTTTAATCTCTTTTCCGTTCTCATCTTCCATAAATACGCGTCCACCCTTTTCACCACGCAATTTATTCTCTAATACTTTCTCTAAACCTGTCTTACCCACTAAATCATCTGCTTGATAACCTTTTTTTTGAAGCGATTTTAACTCCTCTGCATTTACCTTTCCTATATATCCCGTTAAGTGTGCCGCTGCTTCTCCTAATGGATACGTACGAATATTTACTGGGCGAGATGAAACTCCTTCTAATTCAATATAATCATTCTGTCTGGTTCCCTCTTTTAAAATACCAATTGGTACAAGGGAATCTGGTTTTATCCATTTCGCTGTGAGCTTCTGATCGACCTCTTCTATAGACATATCAAGTAATTGTGCTACTATTTCTTTCGTTTGCGCTGCCGTTTCACCTAGTTTCTCTGGAATAATTCCAACTTCAGTCGCTTTACCATTCGTTGCAAGCCCTTTTCCATTTCGATCATATATTTCTCCGCGTTTTCCTTGCTCTGTTTGCATACGTACTTTATAATCTTTTTTCATACCTGGGAAAATGAAGTCTGGTGTCCAATCTATTTTCCAAGATTCCTTATCTTTCACGAGTTTTGCTTCATGGATGAATGAAACTGTTCCTCCATCCGTATCCATTTTAACTTCAAAAAGAAAACGTTCTTTATCTTTAGTATTCTCTCCTTTCGTTTTAATTTTTAAATTCTTAACTCCTATACCCTCATAGATTTTTTGATATTTCTCTGTGAAATCCTTTTTAGAAATCGTTTTTTTTGCATGTTCTGATAAATGATCATACATATTTGCAAATTTTTTATCATTCCATAAATTGATATATTCTTCAAATGCTTGTTTTGGCGGTTCGTTTTTATTACATCCTACCAACATAACTCCAAAACAAAAGAAAAACAGCATCCATAATTTTTTCAATTCAATCTTCTCCCTTAGTTAAAAATGATTATTCCTTTCTAAATATATTAAATAAAAAATGTTTTAACGCTTAATAGACAGTGTAAGTAATGAAATAGTTCCACATTTACAAAAAAAATTAAATTTATGGTTAAGCTGCATTCAAAAAGGGAAGATTTTAAAATTCTTATAAACGAAAGAAGCGAATATATTTAGCGAACGTTATCATTATTAGTGTTGTTTTGACAATTTTATTTCAGTTACTAATACTACTTCTTTAGTTGAAAGAGGTAGTATTTTTGATCATAATGGTTCGATCTCATCCAAAGTATTTTCACAGCAAAAAGGGTTCTGGTGCAAACACTCCACAACGTTTGTAAGTAACCTTCTAAACTTGGACATACTGATACTAGTACTCTAAAAAAGGACGTAATCAAGTACATTATCAGCCTGGACTAATCTTATTAACAGTAAGATAGTACCTGCGATACAATTTAAGCTTTCGAAGAAAATGGGTAAATTGCGATAAATTCAATAATATAAAGGTTTCAAATGTGAACTGATATTTAATAGTTTACATCGAGATTTATTTCATTCATCAAGGTTTACTTTAGTAAATGAAAAGGATAGTTAGCCCTCATAATGGACTAACTATCCTTTTATTATTTTTTTCTTGACTTAGAGTTCACTCTAACCATTATAATCGACTCATAGTTCATTCACGATAAAATCAATTGGATAAAATTCAGGAGGGACCGGAAAAGCTAAAATCAAAAGTGGCTGACATTAACGCAGACCTGGATGTTGTTATTCGAACTTTCGATTTATCTGTTACTACAATTGTACGTTAAGAAGTCAGTAATTCTTGTTATTTTTTCCTTATTTTGTTTTCTCTTAATAGTCGTAAATCTTCTATAATATATTTAGTGCATATAAAAGAGACGGAACCATAAAATCAGCAAATTAGAAAATAAAACAGGATGGGAGTCAGTTATTATGGAACAATCAAATAAAGCGTTTAGCGAGGCATTAGTAAAATCGTTAAGAGGAGAACGAGGACATCTTCCCATCAAGAATGCTTTGTCGGATATAGACGTGGCGCTTGCTGGAAAACGCAGAGAGGAACTTCCTTATTCTATTTATCAATTAGTGAAACACATGACCTACTGGCAAGATTTTCTCTTATTATCCGCCCAGGGGAAGAAGCCTGCATTGCCTGCCCATGTAAAAGAGAGCTGGCCTGAAGAAAAATGTCCTGGCAGTGAGGAAGAGTGGCAACAGATTATTCAGTATTTTCTTCAGGGGATTGAACAGGCATGCACGATTGCCCAAACCGTTCAATTGGACAAAACATTGGAGGAATGGCCTGGTGAAACCCCGGGCGGTGTTCTACGCAATATTGCATCTCACAACTCCTACCATTTAGGAGAAATTGTGCTGATTCGCAGATTATTTAGTGCTTGGCCACCGCCAACAGGCGGATATCCGTTCTAAACAAAGAAAGGGCTCCAACCCATGCCCATTAACTTAAGATTTTGAATTACCCCCAAAACGAAATTTTTACCACTTTACAGTTATTTATGAGAATTAAATTCATTTTTTTCATTACTGGGGAACAAACATTTTTTTAACTTAATGGAGAGAGAGTACAAAAGCACAAATTTCATCTCCGAAAAAAATAAAAAAACGATTGCTTGGATCCTAAGAGGCAATCGTTTTTTCTTTTTAAGCTGTTTGTAATGAACAATTACAGGTTTAAAATATTATTTAGTGTTATTTCTGTTTTCCAAAACCTTCTCCATATTATTAGTCGCCCATTCCTTCACTAATAGGATAATTGGACGTAGTGACTCTCCAAGTTTTGTTAATAAAATATCAACCATCTTTCTCATACAATCTTGCATACTACAACTTTCTAATATAACGGATCCAATTCTTTCACAAAAACAAAAAACTGCTGGAATACCCCAACAGTTTTTTAATCGCTAAAACTAATATGTCTTGTAGCATAATACATTTTGAAAAAATATGAACTTCCTTAAGGGATTTTCATCAGCTGTTATTCATTTCCTATTATGTAAGTCATAGCACT
>NZ_JAFEMR010000036.1:0-35883 GCF_016892495.1 Bacillus sp. RIT 809
CGATATATTTAATTAACTTTAGTTATAATCGGTTAAATAAATCGTAACAGTTAATTACCCTACCTCTCGTTTCTTATCTCCTCCAGTGTACCAATAAAATATGTATATAAAATAAACGAATTGTAAAAATACCATAAAAATCAAACTAACTTCCAATTTACAATTCCTATATAAAAACAAAAAGGATGCCTTTACAGGGCATCCTCTTGATGTTCAGGAACAAATAGTTCCAGACAATGATATATATTTTCGAATTCCATTGGTGCGTCTCCGCCATATTCACCATCTAAGTTGATCATTAATTTATCAGGGGAATGAACTTTAATACGATTCGCTTGTGTATATAGTACTTTCGGATTGTTAATATGTTCCCCACGCTGCGCTTGTGTTGCCGCTTTAATTAAATCAGCGATAGAACCTTTTTTCAGTACTAATAAATCAAATAATCCATCGTTAATAGATGCATATGGTGCTACTTTTTCGAATCCACCAACTGAACGAGTATTCGTAATTAAAAACATCGTAATTTCTTCTTGTAGCAGTTTCCCATCATACTCAATTTCAACATATGTTGGATGTAATGATGGTAACATTTCGATTCCTTTTAAATAGTAAGCAAGTTGGCCTAATACCGTTTTTAGCTTGCTTGGTACTTCATATGTTAATTCTGTAATACGGCCGCCACC
Source organism: Bacillus sp. RIT 809 (assembly GCF_016892495.1). Lineage (NCBI taxonomy): Bacteria > Bacillati > Bacillota > Bacilli > Caryophanales > Bacillaceae > Bacillus > Bacillus sp. RIT 809. The sequence continues at coordinate 687 of NZ_JAFEMR010000036.1, forward strand.
AGCGATATTAATGAAATATGTATCATTCGCTCTACCAAGATCTAACGGTACCGTTGTTCCTTCACAAATAATATCCGCAGCCTCTTCAATAACACGAGGTACACCAATCGCACGCGCAAAATCATTTGTCGTTCCAACTGGAATAATACCAAACTTTGGACGATGCTCATGTCCTACTAAACCGTTCACTACTTCATTTAATGTACCATCACCACCAGCTGCGATAACAACATCAAACTTACGATCAGCAGCTTGCCTCGCTGCCACAGTCGCATCTCCAGGACCAGTTGTCGCATGACAAGACGCTTCATATCCAGCTTGTTCTAATTTTTGTAATACTTCTGGTAAGCTCTTCTTAAATAGCTCGCGCCCAGAAGTAGGATTATAAATAATTCTTGCTCGCTTCATATTTATTAGCACAGGAAATTCCTTATTCATTGAAAAACGAATACACCGAACCCTTATTCAGTATCCCTATGCCTACCTCCTCTCATCTTCCTATCCTTCTTTAATCCCGCTCAAACAGGCAGTAAGAACCCGATTCGTGTAGCCCATCAAAAGTAACTGTTCACTCCTGATAGTTTTGTTTTATTTAACCAAGAAATTTATCCCGCTATTTGCGGGCAGTAAAACTCCCACCTCAAAATTCGGCTGGGGCAAAGAAGTTAGGTGGGAGTCGGGCTGCCCGTAAATGCCCGATTGGTGAAGGCTAATAATCAGTGGGGGATGAACAACCCCCCCACTGATTAAAGTTTCACTTTATGTCTATCCATTCTCTCACATCAATTTACATATAATGAATAATAATTATCTATTATTTCATGAGATGAAAAAAAACCTCTATGTCTAGATTTATCATTATTCCCACCTTTTTGCAACTATCATACCATAGTTGCTATAGAAACATTTTTTCACTTTTGACAGTTAATCAAACGTTTGTTTAAATTATTTTTCACCATTTAAACAAACGTTTGATTAACTCAGAAAAAACACCCAAATACGGGTGTTTTTTCTGTTTAATCTTTAAGAATCTATACTATTTTAGCGCTTATTAATCTCTTCAAGTAAGATTTTGTTAACAAGCGGTGGATTTGCTTGTCCTTTTGTAGCTTTCATAATTTGACCAACTAAGAAGCCAATTGCACGGTCTTTACCGTTTTTAAAGTCTTCAATAGATTGCTCATTATTATCAAGAATTTCTGTTACAACCTTACGAAGTGTTCCTTCGTCAGAAATTTGAACAAGCCCTTTCGCTTTAACGATTTCTTCTGGGTCTCCACCTTTTTCAATTAATTCGTTAAATACTTTCTTCGCGATTTTAGAAGAAATTGTACCTTTTTCAATTAATTGAACCATTTTAGATAAACCAGCAGGCGTTAACGCAACGTCTTTTAATTCTTTTTGTTGTTTGTTTAAGTATGCAAGTACTTCACCCATTAACCAGTTTGATGTTAATTTCGCATCAGCACCTTCTGCAACTGTTGCTTCAAAGAAGTCAGACATCTCTTTCGTTAATGTTAATACGTGTGCATCATAAGCTGGTAAACCAACTTCTTCAACATAGCGAGCTTTACGTGCATCTGGAAGTTCTGGAATAGAAGCACGAATTTCTTCTTTCCACTCATCGTCGATGTAAAGTTCAACTAAGTCTGGCTCTGGGAAGTAACGGTAATCGTCAGATCCTTCTTTTATACGCATTAAGATTGTTTTCTTCGTTGCTTCATCATAACGACGTGTTTCTTGTTGGATGATACCGCCAGATAATAATTCTTTTTCTTGGCGCACTTGCTCATGCTCAAGACCTTTTTGCACGTAATTGAAAGAGTTTAAGTTTTTCAGTTCTGCTTTTGTACCGAACTTCTCTTGTCCAACTGGACGAAGGGAAATATTCGCATCACAACGAAGAGAACCTTCTTCCATCTTACAATCAGATACACCTGTATATTGAATGATTGATTTTAACTTCTCTAAGTAGGCATATGCTTCTTCTGGAGTACGCATATCTGGCTCAGATACGATCTCGATTAAAGGCATACCTTGACGGTTGTAGTCTACTAATGAACCTTCAGCTGTATGCGTTGATTTACCAGCATCTTCTTCTAAATGAAGACGTGTAATACCGATACGTTTCTTTTTGCCGTCTACTTCGATTTCAATCCAACCATTTTCACCAATTGGCTTATCAAATTGAGAGATTTGGTAAGCTTTCGGATTATCTGGATAGAAATAGTTTTTACGGTCGAACTTCGTTTCCGTTGCGATTTCACAGTTTAATGCCATTGCAGCTTTCATTGCAAAGTTAACTGCTTCCTTATTTAAAGTAGGAAGTACCCCTGGGTATCCTAAGTCAATTACACTTGTTTGTGTATTTGGCTCCGCTCCGAATTCTGTTGGACTCGCAGAGAAAATTTTCGAATTTGTTTTTAACTCAACGTGAACCTCTAAACCAATAATTGTTTCTAAATTCATCTATGCTCGCCTCCTTACAGACTTGCTTTTTTTGTATGATAGTCTGTTGCTTGCTCAAACGCATGTGCAACGCGGTAAATTGTCGTTTCATCGAAGTGTTTACCAATGATTTGTAAACCAAGTGGCATGTTGTTAGCACCGAATCCACATGGAACAGAAATCGCTGGAACACCCGCTAAGTTTACTGGAATTGTTAAAATGTCATTTGCATACATTGTCATTGGATCGTCCACTTTTTCACCCACTTTAAATGCTGGAGTTGGCGTTGTTGGTCCAATAATAACATCGTAGTTAGCAAATACATTTTCAAAGTCATTTTTAATTAATGTACGTACTTGTTGTGCTTTTTTGTAATATGCATCATAGTAACCAGAGCTAAGAGCAAATGTACCAAGCATAATACGACGTTTTACTTCATCACCGAAACCTTCGCTACGTGTGTTTTTGTAAAGATCTAATAAATTATTTACATTATCAGAACGAACACCGTAACGTACGCCATCAAAGCGTGAAAGGTTAGCAGATGCTTCAGAAGAAGATAATAAGTAATACGTTGCTAGAGCGTATTTAGAGTGCGGAAGAGATACTTCCTCCCAAGTTGCGCCCATACCTTCTAACACTTTTAAAGCAGCTAGTACTGACTCACGAGCTTCTTCGCCAACACCTTCGCCTAAGTATTCTTTCGGTACAGCAATACGTAAACCTTTAACATCGCCTGTTAAACCAGCTAAGTAGTTTCCTACTTCAACGTTTGCAGAAGTTGCATCCATACGGTCAATACCTGAAATAGCTTGTAATAAGTATGCATTGTCTTCTACTGTACGTGTAATCGGTCCGATTTGGTCAAGTGAAGATGCGAATGCTACTAATCCGTAACGAGATACGCGTCCGTAAGTTGGTTTTAAACCTACAACGCCGCAATATGCAGCTGGCTGACGGATAGAACCACCCGTATCAGAACCTAGAGAGAATAATACTTCTCCTGCTGCTACTGCCGCTGCAGAACCACCACTAGATCCACCTGGAACGTAATCTAAGTTCCATGGATTTTTTGTAGCGTAGAAGCCTGAATTTTCATTTGAAGAACCCATTGCGAACTCGTCCATATTTAATTTACCGATTGTAACTGTTTCAGCAGCTTTTAGCTTTTGTACAACTGTCGCATCGTAAATTGGATCGAAGTTTGCTAACATTTTGCTCGCACAAGTTGTACGAAGACCGTTAGTTACAATGTTATCTTTTACACCGATTGGCATACCGAATAATAAACCATTATCCTCAGCACCAATCTTTGCATCTAATTCTTTCGCTTTCGCGCGTGCATTTTCTTCATCTAATGTAAGAAAAGCTTTTACGTTATCTTCAACATCCGAAATACGTTTGTAAGATTCTTCTACTAAATCCGTAACGGAAATTTCTTTGTTGTTTAACTTCTTATGTAACTCTGATACAGAATGATCAAATAATGACATCGAAATTCCCTCCTCTATTCTAATACTGCTGGAACACGGATTTGATTATCTTTGTGATCCGGTGCATTTTTTAATACTTCTTCTACTGGTAAACCTTTTTCTGGCACATCTTCACGCATAACATTTTTCATAGTTAATACATGAGTTGTTGGTTTTACATCAGTTGTATCTAATTCATTTAACTGTTCTGCAAATGTAACAATTGCATCTAGTTGTTTTTGAAATTTTTCTGCTTCTTGATCAGTAATTGCAAGACGTGCTAAATGTGCTACGTGCTTTACATTCTCAACGGAAATTCTTGACACGGCTAGGCCACCTCCATAATATATCGTTCAATCTACAATACTATTGATGATACCAAATTTCCAGTACTTCAAGCAAGTCAACACACGGCACTTACGGCATTTTTACATAAAAAAAGAAAGGCAAGTGCCTTTCTTTACAATTTACTCTTTATCTAACGATTTATTTTCCGGAAATCTTTCATTATCTTCCTCATTATCACGAATTGTTTTTTGTAATACAAAACAAGACATCGTTAAAAATAATGTTCCTATTAAATAGTACCCTTTTACACTAAGCGTTTCATCTAACGTGTAAATCCCAATTAGCATTCCTGACAGCGCACAAACAAATGAAGTCCATGCTAAAAACGTGAACGCTTGCGTATTTCGTCTTCTCATCGTTCTCCCCCTCGTTAGCTGTACACCCATTATAGATAAATATATTTATCACAATGGATTTTTATGTAAATTTTCTTTTTTCTATTTATTAATCTATCACAAAAAATTGCTATTTTGAAGGTAATTTTCTTTCTAATCTGAAAAAACAATCAAAAACATTGACATTTATTTCAATTCCACATAAAATAAAAACAAATATTACGAATCTCGAAATATACGGGAGTGGAAATAATTGTTGCAATATGAACATTTTTTAGACTTACTGCTAGATAACGCCAAGAAACTTTTCTATCCTGAAGAATGGGTAAGCCTTGATTTAACACTTTCCAAGACAGAAGTATTTTGTTTACTTTGGATGGAGCGAAATACAGATATTACAATGACAAAAATCGCTGATCTTCTTGATATACCGATGAGTACAACGACAGGCGTTGTAAATCGCCTTGTAAAAAAGGGCTATATTGAACGCTACCGTGATGAAAGCGATCGACGTATTGTATTAATTCGTTTAACAGAAAACGGCGTAATGCTCGTTCAAGAAGTAAAACAAAATGCGGCCCATTACTTTAGCCTAGTGACGGAAGCATTGTCAGAAGAAGAAAAAGCATTCTTACTACAAATCTTCCAAAAGATCATGAATCACATTGCTACGTCACAGCAAAAAACAGAAGAAAAGGTTTCTACACCTAAAATGAAAAACATTCCGATTGAATAAAGCCCTAACTGGGTTTTTATTCAACCATTTACTTCGATACTCGTAATATTCGACATTCGAAACAAAGGGGATAAAATGATGAGAATTATTTTGTATACAGGTAAAGGCGGCGTAGGAAAAACTAGCATTTCAGCAGCAACAGCACTTCAAAGTGCAAAACAAGGATTAAAAACACTAGTAATGAGCACAGATCCTGCTCATAGTTTAGGAGATTCATTTGGTATAAAGCTATCTTCTGAACCATTAGAAATTCGCGAAAACTTATGGGCACAAGAGATTAATACGATTTATGAAATGGAAAAAGGCTGGGGGAAATTGCAGAAATATATTACACTACTCTTCACTTCCAAAGCAGCCGATGATATTACAACAGAAGAATTAACGATGTTCCCTGGTATGGAAGATTTAATTAGCTTACTTCGAGTACTCGATTACTATAAACACAACACTTACGACGTCATCATTATTGATTGCGCACCGACTGGAGAAACTTTAGCAATGCTCAGCTTTCCAGACATGCTCGGCTGGTGGATGGAAAAACTCTTTCCTATTAAAAGAAAAATTTTAAAAGTCGTTCGTCCTGTAGCTCAACCACTCCTTGGTGTCCCCCTTCCAACCGATGATATTATGGACGAATTAACAAATACACTTGAACAGCTTGGAGAAATGAGAGATATTTTATCAAACCGAGAGGTAACCAGCATTCGCGTTGTTGTAAATCCTGAAAAAATGGTTATTAAAGAAGCTCAGCGCAGCTTTACGTATTTAAACTTATACGATTATAACGTTGATGCCATTATGATTAACCGCATCATCCCTAACACTGTCACCGATCCTTATTTTCAGGCATGGAAAGATACACAAAAGAAATATAAAACATTAATTCAAGATAGTTTTCAGCCACTTCCTATTTACGAAGCTCCGATGTTTGAACAAGAAGTTGTTGGTTTGTCTATGTTAGAACGTGTAGGAGACGCTTTATTTAAATCTGACTCTTCTCCTACGGAAGTGAAATTTAACGGTCGCACACAATATGTAAAAAAAGATGGCGATGAGTATATTTTCGTTCTCTCCATTCCCTTCTCAAACAAAAATGAACTTTCATTAAATCAAAAAGGTGATGAGCTTATTATTCGAGCTGGTTCTGCGAAGCGAAATATCACATTGCCAAAAACATTAACGCACCTTTCTATTCAAGGAGCTAAGTTTGAAGATGATGTACTAAACATTCGGTTTGGAGGTGTAGTACATGCATGATGAACTACTAAGAAAGGTAATTCGTACAAAAATAAAATTCGGTATGCTTATATTAGAAGAGTTACCGAATCCGATTCAGCAATCAGCTAAGCAAGCACTAAATATTTTACAAGAGGAGCTAGCTGCTTATCCGAAAGAACAAGAGCATCACGAAGATAATTTAAAAAGTATCATGATTGAATAATCATAAAAAAAGACCAGGAAAACTCCTGGTCCATCACTCTACTTAACAAACATTGGATTCTATGTTATACAAAATTGGAAGGTACAGAATTAGGGTTTTGTTTGTTAAGTAGATTATATGTTGAACGAGCTAACAGCGGAGGGGTTCCTACTGTTAGTCATTAAACCCAATAATTATTTTACGATTTTTTCAAGCTCATCAAGTGAAAGATCTACTGAAATGGAACCACCATTTGTTTCTTTCTTAACTGCATCTGTTACTTCTTTTGAATGGTATAATTCAATTACTTTTTTCAGTGTTGGATCATCTTTGTCCTTCGTACGAGCTGCGAAAATATTAATATAGGCCTTTGCATTTTCATTCTTTGGATCTTCTAAGAAAATTGGATCCTTTGCTGGATCTAATCCAGCTTGACCAGCAACACCGTTATTAATAACTGAAGCCGCTACATCTTTTAACACACGAGGTGTTTGCTGTGCGATAACCGGTGTAATCTTTAGCTTCTTCGGATTTTCAGCAATGCCGCTTGGATCTCCAAATAGACCGAAATCTTTCTTAAGCTTTAATACTCCAGCTGCATCAAGAAGTTTTAATGCACGCGCTTGGTTCGTTGGATCATTTGGAATAGCAATTTCTGAACCATCTGGGATTTCATTTGCTTTCTTATATTTTTCAGAGTATAAGCCCATCGGTGCAATTTGCGTTGTACCAACAGCTGTAATATCTAACTTATGCTCCTTTTTAAATTGCTCTAAGAAAGCAATGTGCTGGAATGAGTTTAGTTCAATATCTCCATCAGCTAACGCTTTGTTGGGCGTTGTGTAATCAGAGAACTCAACCAGTTTAATTTTGATCCCTTCTTTTTCAGCTTTTTTCTTTAAGATTTCCCAAGCGTCTCCATCTGTTCCAGTTACACCTACGCGAACTACTTTCTCTTTCGCTCCTGCACCTGTGTCTCCACCTGAGCAGCCGCTTAAGGCTGTAATTCCTACAATCGCTGATAATGCAAATGCTAAAATTTTCTTCATTTTCTTTTCCCCTCTTCCTTTTTATGATCTGCGTAAAAAGACTTTCGCAAAGTAGTTTCCTAAATTTTGAGCTACCTGTACAAGAATAATAAGTAAAACGACCGTTACGAACATAACTGACGTATCAAAGCGTTGATAACCATATGTCATTGCTAAGTCACCAAGACCGCCACCACCGACAAGCCCAGCAACTGCAGAAAATTCAATTAAACCAACTGTCATAAACGTGACACCTAAGATTAATGGTGCTAAAGCTTCTGGCACTAGGATTTCAAAAACAATTCTAAATGGTGAAGCGCCCATTGCTTGTGCTGCTTCAATTACCCCTTTCGGAACAGAAACAAGATTTGTTTCAACCATTCTAGCAATACCAATTGATGCAACTAACGTCATTGGGAAGATTGCTGCTGCCGTTCCAATCGTCGTTCCGATAACACTTCTTGTTATCGGACTTAGAGCTACTAAAAAGATAATGAATGGAACCGGACGAATTGTATTAATTACGATATTAAGAATAGAAAAGACCCATTTATTTTCTAAAAAGTTTCCTTTCCTCGTTACGTATAAAAGTAAACCTAGAGGTATACCGAGAATTGTAGCGAATATAAGGGTTACAATTACCATTAAGAGGGTATCCCCTGTCGCATCTAATATGCGAGGCCAAAATATACTCCAATCAACTCGCATGAGCTCCTACCTCCTTCAGCTGCACTTGCAGTCTTAGATGTTGTAATGCTTTTTGAATTTCCTTCTGTTCACCTTGTAGCTCTACAAGAAGATTTCCAAATAGCACATTTTGGAGTTCAATAATATTTCCGTAAAGAACATTTACATCGACGTTATAGTTTTTCGCAATATATGATAGTACAGGCTGCCCTGTCTCTTCCCCAGTAAAAGTCAGGCGATAAATCTGACCTCCGTTTTGAATTTTCGCTAGAACACTTTCTGGTAAGTGATCATTAATAACAGAGCGTACAAAATTTTGAGTTGTCTTTGTTTTTGGTTGTGTGAAAACGTCAAACAGTTTTCCTTCTTCAATTACTTTTCCTTTTTCCATAACAGCTACACGGTGACAAATTTCTTTCACAACGTGCATTTCATGTGTAATAAGTAGAATCGTTAAATTGTACTCTCTATTTACTTTCTTTAATAAATTTAAAATTTCTGTTGTTGTTTCCGGATCTAAAGCTGATGTTGCCTCATCACATATGAGAATATCCGGTGATGTCGCAAGTGCTCTTGCAATCCCAACGCGCTGCTTTTGTCCACCTGATAACTGTTCTGGATAATAGTTCGCTTTATCTTCTAAACCAACAAACTTTAGTAGTTCATTCACTCTTTCTTTTATCTCATTCTTCGGCAATTTCGCTAACCTTAATGGATAAGCAATGTTCCCAAACACTGTTCTTGAATTAAATAGATTAAAGCTTTGAAAAATCATCCCAATTCTTTGTCTTAGTTTCCGTAACTCTTTCGCCGATAATGATGTAATTTCTTTATCATCTATTGAAATTGTTCCTGCAGTTGGTCTTTCTAACATATTTACTAAGCGTAATAACGTACTCTTTCCAGCACCACTAAATCCGATAATGCCAAAAATTTCGCCCTTTTCAACTGACAGCGTTACATCCTCAACCGCATGAACAGATTGTCCACCTGATTCATATACTTTACTTACATTATTAAAAGAAATCATTTTCTTCCCTCCTATATGCTGTAAAACTTGAAGTAGAGCTTTCGAGGTAAAATAAAAAGTGCTCTCCTTCTTATCACTTGTAAAAGATAAGAAGGAGAGCACTTTTATGTACTCGTTCACATCTTCTCATCTTCCAAGCCTACTTTAAGCTTGCTGGAATTAGCACGGTATTAAAAAACCCGTTGCTGAGGTATCGTAGGGCCAGTCCCTCCACCTCTCTGGATAAGAGTGTATCGATTTAATTGTCATTTAATTAATTCTCATTATAGAACTCAGAATAATAAGAGTCAATACATTTTTCAGAAAAAAATTAATTATTCCTCTATTAAAATTTTCAAATAAAAAATCACAATACAATAGTAATTTTTATAGTTATGTAAAATCCTCCTCACTCATACTTTTAAAGAGGAGAATCTTCTCTACTAATTGAATAACAGTATTTCAATATGAATTCGGAGGAAGATAAATATATGAAAACAGCTCTTTTGCTCGTCGATATTCAAAATGATTATTTTCCAAATGGCAAGATGGAATTACGTAATCCAGTAGAAGCAAGTGAATATGCTGATCAGCTACTACAACATTTTAGAATTAGCAACGAACCTATTTTTCATATCCAACATGTAGCTATAAAAGATAGCGCTACTTTTTTCCTACCCAATACAGAAGGTGTCCATATTCACGAAAATGTCCGTCCACTTAGAGAGGAATCCGTTATCCTTAAACATTATCCAAATAGCTTCCGAGAAACTGATCTTCTAGAACGATTACAACGTTCAGGAATTGAGCACGTCGTAATCTGCGGGATGATGACCCATATGTGTATTGATGCTACGGTAAGGGCTGCTTTTGATTTTGGCCTTCACTGTACCGTAATACACGATGCTTGTGCTACAAAAGATCTTTCATTTAAGAATGCTACTATACCAGCTGTTTATATTCATAATACAATTTTGGCGAGTTTAAATGGAGTATACGCTAATATAATAAGTACAGAAGAGTTTTTAGCGACCTAAAAAAAAAACACTCCTTTCAGTGAGCAAAACCGAAAGGAGTGTTCTCTTGTCAAACCATAGATTTTCTTTCAAATTGTATTATACAGGAAATCCTCAAAATGAATACTAAAAAATATGACTAATAAATCAATTTTTCTCGTTGTTTTGTTTCTATTTTCATGTTTATCCCGATATTAATAGGGTTTAGCTAGTTCCAAAGAATAAATAGTAATATTTAGTAATTATTTCTCGATTCAAATTAACTAGCTTCTATTATAAATATTTTCTCAAAAAGAAGAGATCTTCACAGTATGTGAAGATCTCTTCTACTATTTCTTATAAAGTTTCAGAAGTAGTTTTTGCTTGCATGTGAAGTGCTAAGTAGTCAGGGCCACCAGCTTTAGAGTCTGTACCAGACATGTTAAAGCCACCGAATGGTTGGTAACCTACGATTGCACCAGTACATCCACGGTTGAAGTATAAGTTACCAACGTGGAAGTCTTCGCGTGCTTTTTCAATATGGTCACGGTTGTTAGTAACAACTGCTCCTGTTAAACCGTATTCTGTATTGTTTGCAATTGCAAGTGCATGATCAAAGTCTTTTGCTTTACAGAATGCTACTACTGGTCCGAAGATTTCTTCTTTCATTAAACGAGCATCTTCTGCAACGTCAGCAACGATTGTTGGTTGGATGAACCAGCCTTTAGAATCGTCTCCTTCGCCACCTGATACGATTTTACCTTCTTCTTTACCAATTGCAACATAGCTCATTACTTTATCGAATGCAGCTTGGTCATTAACAGGTCCCATGTTGATATCTTTTGCATCTGGGTTACCTACTGTTAATTCTTTTGTTAATTCAACAGCACGATTTAATACATGATCGTATACATCTTCATGGATTACTGCACGAGAACATGCAGAACATTTTTGTCCTGAGAATCCGAATGCTGATGCAACGATAGATTTAGCTGCTAATTCAAGATCTGCCTCTTTATCAACAACGATTGTATCTTTACCGCCCATTTCAGCGATAACACGTTTTAACCAAATTTGTCCTGGATTTACTTTTGCTGCACGTTCGTAAATACGAATACCTACATCGCGAGATCCAGTGAAGCTAACGAAACGTGTACGAGGGTGATCTACTAAGTAGTCACCAACTTCAGAACCATTACCTGGAACGAAGTTTACTACGCCAGCTGGTAAACCAGCTTCTTCTAATACTTCCATAAATTTCGCTGCTACTACAGGAGTTGTACTAGCTGGTTTTAGTAATACTGTGTTACCAGAAACTAAAGCAGCTGTTGTCATACCTGCCATAATTGCGAATGGGAAGTTCCAAGGAGAAATGATAACACCTACTCCTAATGGAATGTAAGAGAAACGATTATATTCAATTGGACGGCTTTCTACTGGCATACCGTCTTTTAATTTCAACATTTGACGAGCATAATATTCCATAAAGTCGATTGCTTCTGCTGTATCAGCATCTGCCTCATTCCATGGTTTACCTGCTTCTTTTACAAGAATAGCAGAGAACTCATGTTTTCTACGACGAACGATTGCTGCAGCACGGAATAAAATGTCTGCACGCATTTCTGGTTTTGACTTTCTCCAAGTTTGGAATGTTGCATCCGCTACTTGCATTGCTTTTTCAGCTAATTCACGGCTTGCTTTTGAAACGCGACCAACAAGTTCCTCTTTATTTGCAGGGTTTACAGAAACAATTTTGTCTTCTGTAGTGATTTTTTCTCCCCCGATAATTAATGGATAGTCTTGTCCAAGATAAGATTCTACTTTCTTTAAACCCTCTTCAAACGCTAATTTGTTAGCCTCTACTGAAAAATCTGTAAATGGCTCATGTTTGTATGCTACTACCATCTTTTTAGCCTCCCCTTAGAAAAACGTTTACATTTTACAACATTATTCTACACGATAATTTAGATTTATTCAAATATTCCTAGACTTATATTTTAAAAATTAATAAATTTTTAAAATATAATAAAAAAAAAGAGATTCATACATACGTATGAATCTACAAAATATGAGTATATTCCAAAACATTTTTCCCGATTAATAAAATAGTAACTAATAAAAATAAAGTCCTTACATATCCAACACCTTTTTGAACCGCAAACTTCGATCCAAAATAAGCACCTAAAATCATTGATAACCCCATAATAATACCGTATTCAAAATGAATCACATCTAAAAATAAAAAAGTAATTAAAGATACGATATTACTAACGAAGTTCAAAAGTTTTCCAGATGCTGCCGCTTGAATAAAATCCAAACCAATTAATAAAAATGCAAAAATTAAAAAGGATCCTGTCCCCGGTCCAAAAAAACCATCATAAAACCCTATCATTAAAATAACTAAGAAAAATATTAATGTTTTTCCTTTTGTCATCTTTTTATAGGTAGATGCACTTCCCCAATCTTTTTTTGCAATAATAAAAATAGCAATAAAAACCAACATTACGAGTACTAGTGGACGCAAAATATCAGGCGGAATAAACTTTACTACTAAAGCACCTGCGACCGCTCCAATAATAGTTAATGGGATTAACTTTCCTACAATCCGAAAATCAACCTTACCTGATCGAATAAAATAAATTGTACTGGTAAGCGTCCCCATCGTTGCTGCCAATTTATTCGTTGCGATTGCCGAAGCTGGTGATAAACCAACAAACATAAGTGCAGGAAGCGAAATTAACCCTCCCCCTCCAACAACCGAATCAATAAAAGCAGCTAAAAACCCGAATGCAATTAATAAAATAATGACTTGAAAGCTTAGTTCTTCCATGACTTTGCCCCTTACCCCTTTATTTGTAACCTTTAAAATTATAACAAAATTTTTCAAGAAAAAAAGCTGTTCCTTTACGGAACAGCTCTCATCTTTTAATCTAAAATTTTCACAAACGGTTCATCTTGCTTCGCTTCACGTATAATAATAGCTTCTGGCCGCTCTACAGATTTAATCGTTACTTGTACTTTCATATAATTCGGGAAGTATTCCATAACAAGTCCAGCTACATATTGTGTAAATCCAATTACTTCAGCTTTTCCATTGAATTGGACAGGAATATCGAGCTTCATTTCTTTTAATTCATCATCTCTATACATTCCAGTACCGATAACAGCTGTATAATCACCTTGGAAATACTCACTTAACTTCGCTTTAAAGTTTGACACCCTTGCAAGGTCTTCACGTTTATTATCCGCTTTTGCTTGTTCAGACGGGAACAAATAATATTTCTCATTGATTGGTTTCCAATCCTCAACCGTTTCACTACCTTTTTCTACCTTAGCATAAGAAACAAAATTCCCTGGCACAAGTGAAGACTTTGGACCTTGACGATAAATTGCAAATGTTATCGGAACATTTTTTGTCGCAGCGTCTTTTTGATGCATGACTTTCAAGATTTCTTGTGCCATTCTTTTCCCTTCAGCTAACATTTTTTCATCTGGGATTGCAGCTTCACGTGGATACCCATGCTCTTCCTCATAATATTGAATAGAATTCATCGCTAATCCAATTACAATGCCATCAGGTTCAACATCGTTCCCACCTTTTTGTACGTAGTAATCATGCTCTAAAATATTTGAGATATACATTGGATTTTTTTTATTTTTCACTTCTAGTGACTCCGAACCTTCACTTAAGGCTGGATTCAGTCCGATATTCGGAAATTTAACTGCATCTTTTTTCAACTTATCCTCTAGCTCTTTTTGTTCAGCATCTGTACGCTTTCTTTTTACAAGCATTTGTATATTTTGAGCATCTAGAACCTTTCCGCCTCTAAAGAAATAATCTTTCGTACTAAATGATTCTTTGGCAATGCGCATTAGTCCTGTTTCAAATTCATCTATATCTAGACGACTATTTAAACCTTGTACAACTAAACCACGTGCCTTACCTGGATCAAATGGAACCGTTGTCTTATAATATTCATCCGAAATGGAGTATTTCGGGACAACTGCTTGTTCTTTCGCTTTCCCTGATTTCTCAACTGCTTTTTCATCTTTATTGGAACCCATACTACACCCACTTACAAGTAGGCTAAGACTTAATACCGCTAACGCTATTTTTTTCATCGTAAGTTTGCACCTCTTACTTATTCAGCTCTTGTAAGAACCTCTCTTCATTCCAAACTTCAACATTGTGCTTCTCTGCTTGCGCTAATTTCGAACCAGCAGCTTCACCAGCAACAACTAAATCCGTACTTTTACTAACACTTCCTGTTACTTTTCCACCTAATGCCTCAATCTTCTTCTTTGCTTCACTGCGTCCCATAACTTCTAATTTCCCTGTTAAGACGACAGTTTTCCCTGCAAAGTACGATTCAACATTTTGTAGATCAGCAACTTTTATACCTTTGTATGCCATGTTCACGCCATACTCTTTAAATTGTTGTAATAGCTCTAATACGTCTTCATTATCGAAATACGTTACAACGGATTGAGCCATTTTTTCACCAATCTCGTTAATTGTTTTTAGTTCTTCTTCCGTTGCTTTCACAAGCTCATCCATCGTTTCAAAATGCTCAGCAAATGTACGTGCGGCTTTCGCACCGACGTGGCGAATACCAAGACCGAATAATAATCGCTCTAATGAGTTTTCCTTCGAATTCTCAATTGCTTGTACTAGATTTGTCGCTGATTTTTCACCGAAACGTTCTAGTTGTAATAATTGCTCTTTCGTCAATGAATATAAATCAGCAAACGTACGAATATAATCCGCATCAAAGAGTTGTGTAATTACACGTTCTCCAAGTCCATCAATATTCATTGCATTTCTTGAAACGAAATGGATTAATCCTTCACGAATTTGAGCTGGACAAGTCGGATTTATACATCGAAGTGCTACTTCTTCTTCTAAACGAACAAGTTCACTCTCACATGCTGGACAATGCGTTGGCATATGATATTCTTCTTCCTCACCAGTACGCTTATCAAAAATAACGTTCACAACTTCAGGAATGATATCTCCAGCCTTTTTCACAACAACGTAGTCACCAATTCGAATATCCTTTTCACGAATTAAATCTTCGTTATGTAAAGAAGCACGACGAACGATAGTACCAGCCACTCTAACTGGCTCGAGCTCCGCAGTTGGTGTTACAACCCCTGTGCGGCCGACACTTAATTCAATCCCTGTTAATCTCGTCACAACTTCTTCAGCTGGGAATTTATAAGCTATTGCCCATCTTGGACTCTTTGCTGTAGTTCCTAAGCTTTCTTGAATAGCAACATCATCTACTTTTATAACGATTCCGTCAATCTCATAATCAAGATGCGGACGTTTTTCTTGCCACTCTGCTACATAGGCTATTACGTCTTCAATTGTTTCACATGTACGACGATTTGGATTCGTCTTAAATCCAAGCTCACCTAAGAAATCCAGTGATTCACTGTGGGATGGAATTGTTTTTTCTTCTACATTAGCAAGACCATACACAAACATAGATAAGTTACGCTTCGCTGCAATTTTCGGATCAAGTTGGCGTATCGATCCTGCTGCCGCATTACGTGGATTCGCAAATACATCTTCACCATTTTGCTCTTTTTCCTCATTTAATTTAACGAATGAACGCTTCGGCATATAAGCCTCGCCTCGCGCTTCTAACGTTACTTCTTCATTTAATCGAAGTGGAATTGCTTTAATCGTTTTCAAGTTCTGGGTAATATCTTCACCCGTTACACCATCACCACGTGTTGCACCTTGAATAAAGCGTCCTTTTTCATAATGAAGTGAAACAGCAAGTCCGTCAATTTTTAATTCGCATATATATCTTACATTCGTATCATCAATTCCTTGACGTACTCTTCGGTCAAAATCACGCAAATCTCCTTCATTAAATGCGTTACCTAAACTTAACATCGGTGATTTATGCGTTACCTTTTCAAATATATCAAGTACAGCTCCCCCAACTCGAATAGAGGGGGAGTCTTCCGTTACAAATTCAGGGTTCTCTGCTTCTAATTTCATAAGCTCCTGCATATCACGGTCATATTCCGCATCAGAAACAGAAGGATTGTCTAATACGTGATATTGATAGTTAAATGTATTTAACAAATCACGCAGTTCTTCTATACGTTTTTTTGTTATCTCTTTTGACATATCCTCAGTCCTTTCCTATTGTTTCGTCACAGGTGCAAATTTTGCTAATAAACGTTTAACACCAATTGGGCTTGGGAACGCAATATCTAATTCCTTTGCATCACCTTCACCTTTTACACTTACAACTGTACCGACTCCCCATTTTTGGTGGGAGGCTTTATCGCCTACTGCCCATCCAATTTGCTCGCCACCTGTCGTCTTAACAGCCGGACGCACGAAAGCTGAGCGAGAACGTGTTGTCGTTGCGCTTGTCGTTCTTCCTTTTGCACCAAACGAAGTTTCACGCTTCGGTGCTGTTTCATTTAATGGTTCTACTAGTTCTGCCGGGATTTCTGTAATAAATCGGGATGCTGCATTCATACTTGTTCTACCAAATAAAGTACGCATTTGCGCATTGGATAAATATAATTCTTCCTCTGCACGAGTAATACCTACATAGGCAAGACGACGCTCTTCTTGCATTTCATCCTCTTCCATAAGAGAACGAGTATGCGGGAATATCCCTTCCTCTAAGCCAACAATAAAGACAACTGGGAACTCTAACCCTTTTGCTGAGTGCATCGTCATTAAAATAACTTCTTCACCAGCAGTTGGATCTTCATCTACACGATCAATATCAGCAACAAGAGCTAAGTCTGTTAAGAATGCAACAAGGCTCTTATCTTCGCTTTGAGATTCAAATGTTTGTGTAACAGATAAAAACTCGTCTAAGTTTTCTAAACGACCTTCTGCTTCTAAAGAACGCTCATTTTTCAGCATATCGCGATAGCCTGTCTTTTCAATAACTTCTTCTACTAATTCTGTAACAGATAAATACTCTTGCATATTTACCCAGTTGTGTAATAAACTTGCGAATTCTTTTACTGCTTTTGTTATTTTTGCACTTACACCAACATGCTCAATCTCATCAAATACAGCAGTTAATGAGATTCCGTTTTGCACACCATAATTAATAATTTTATCGATAGAAGTCGCACCAATCCCGCGCTTTGGCATGTTAATAATACGCGCGAAACTAATCTCATCATCTGGATTCCCAATTAAACGTAAGTACGCCAAAATGTCTTTAATCTCTTTACGATCATAGAACTTAGTACCGCCGACAATTTTGTAAGGGATATTAGATTTTAGGAAAATCTCCTCAATCATACGAGACTGGGCATTTGTACGATATAACACTGCAAAATCAGTATATTTTCGGTTCCCCATTTGAATATCGTCACGAATTTTTTTCGCAACAAAATACGCTTCGTCCTTTTCGGTTGCAGCACGATAATACGAGATTTTGCTTCCAATTTGATTGTCTGTCCATAATTTCTTCGGTTTACGGTTTGAATTTTTTTCAATTACAGCATTAGCTGCATTTAAAATATTTTGTGATGAACGATAGTTTTGTTCTAACAGAATAACTTGTGCATTCTCATAGTCTTTTTCGAATGACAAAATGTTAGAAATGTCAGCCCCGCGCCAGCGGTAAATAGACTGATCCGAATCACCAACAACACAAAGGTTTTTAAAACGTGATGCCAAATGTTTAACAAGAAGGTACTGGGCTTTGTTCGTATCTTGATACTCATCAACGTGAATATATTGGAACTTACGCTGATAGAACTCTAGCACTTCTGGAACACGTTCAAATAGCTGAATCGTCGTCATAATTAAATCATCAAAGTCTAATGAGTTATTTTTTAGAAGGCGTTTTTGATATTCTGTATATACATCGCTCGTTAATTTTTCATATGGATCAGCGGTTGTAATTTTTTTTGCATATTTATCTGCAGATAACAGTTCATTTTTCGCATTACTAATACCCGCTAAAATAGAGCGTGGTTCAAACTTCTTCGGGTCAATATTGCGCTCCTTCATAATTTTCTTTACTACAGTTAACTGATCACCTGCATCTAAAATCGTAAAGTTACGATTAATCCCAATGCGGTCAATATCACGTCGTAAAATACGTACACACATAGAGTGGAACGTAGAAATCCAAATATCTTCTGCTTCTGGTCCAACAAGTTTATCAATACGCTCACGCATTTCACGAGCAGCTTTATTTGTAAAGGTAATTGCTAGTACATTCCATGGCGCCACACCTTTTTCACCAAGTAAATACGCAATACGGTGTGTTAACACACGTGTTTTCCCACTACCTGCGCCTGCCATTAATAGAAGTGCTCCATTTGTTGTTTGTACTGCTTTTTGTTGCTGCGGATTTAAACCATTTAATAACCTATCTGTCGTACTCATATGCGCCTGCACCTACTCTCCTTTTACTGCTTTAACTGTTTTTAATGCAGCTTTTATATCATCATAAATAACATTTCCAACAACTACTGTATCAGCATACTGTGCCATTTCTTTCGCTTGTTCTGCATTAGAAATACCACCGCCATAATATAGCTTAGCTTGCTTCAATTCTGCTTTTACATTTTTAACAAGTTCAATATCTCCATACGTCCCGCTATATTCTAAATAGAATATAGGCAAATGTAATAACTTGTCTGCTAAACGTGCATATGCAATAACATCATCTTCTGTTAAATCACATTTTGCATCTGTAAGCTGGGCTACTTTCGCTTCTGGATTTAAAACACAATACCCTTCCATGAAAATCTCGTCCCAGTCCATAATATCCCCAAATTCTTTCAATGCCTCATGATGAACACCTGTTACCCATTCTACTTTTCGGCTATTTAAAACACTTGGGATGTAATAAAAATCAAATCCCGGTGTAATTGCTTCCAAATCAGAAACCTCTAACACACAAGGAACTGCATATCTACGAATGCTAACTAGCATGTGTAATACGTTATCAATTGTAACTCCATCACTTCCGCCTACAATAACAGCATCCGTTCCAGATTCACAAATCATTTCTAAATGTTCGTCACTTAACTCCTTATTTGGATCAAGCTTAAATACATGTTTCCATTTGGAAATATCGTACATGAAAACACCCTTTCTTTTCTCTAGTTATATCTATATTTCTGTTCAAAATAACAGTTAATTTTTATCAGGAGTTTTTAAATTCCTTGCTATATCTTTACCGGGCTTTTTGAACTTCCTTTTACGCATTCTTTCATTATAACAAAAAAAGCTACCTACACACACGCCTAATCCAACATCTTTTTCAACGTCAAATGTTGGATTACATATCAAAAAGCTTATACGGAATACTAACAAATGAAATAGTATTTCTATTTCGAAGTTCATCAAAAAGGAGTGTTTTTCTAATGAAGCAAAACATCGGCACAATTAGTGCTCTAATTCGAATTACACTCGGACTTATCCTCTTCGGTTGTAGTACAGCTAAACTCGTACGTAAACCTTGGTGCACTTGGTCTAAAGTTTTGCTATGGATTGGTGCCATGAAAATTGCGGAGGGAATCGTTCGTTTCTGCCCTATTGTTCAAGCCTGTAAGTTTGGAAAATATATGAATATGAGCGCATTTAAAATGCCTAGCATGAACTTTACTGAAAAAGGCCATAATAAAGAGGAAGTTAAGCAAGCTTCCAGTCATGACAAACCAAAGTCAAATGGAAGTTATGACACTTCTGACAAAGAGATTGAGTCAGCGATTGAAGAATTAATCCTGGCAAAACCGCTTTGAATCATTTGTCACGATGCAAGATGCTCTCAAAGAGACTTAGCTGCTGCAGTGGGCGGCTAAGTCTTCTTTATTTTATCACAAAACAGAACATATATTCTTATCTTTTTGGAGTTTCATCCCTAAAACGTACATAAATCAATTAATAAAATTCAGAAAATTAGGTATAAAAACCTTGCATGTAATGATATAAAAGTGATATCATTTTTATATCAGGAGGCGATCATATGAAAGAAAAACAAGTATTTTATGTAAATGGTTTTCTCGGCGTTATTGGAATTTTAGTTTTAGCCGCTATCGGTGTATTTTGCCTGGTACAAGAAATGTTTGTAATAGCTATTTTAGCTCTCATATTAGCATCTGTTTTAGCTACAGGTATCGGTATCGTTCAACCGAATCAAGCGAAAGTTATTACGTTCTTCGGTAGTTATTTAGGAACAATTCGTCAAAATGGTTTATTTTTAACAATTCCATTCGCGTTTCGTCAAACTGTATCTTTACGTGTTGAAAACTTTAACAGTAAGAAATTAAAAGTAAACGATGTTGAGGGCAATCCAATTGAAATTGCAGCTGTTATCGTATATAAAGTTGTTGATTCTGCAAAAGCAATGTTTGGTGTTGAGCATTACGATCGATTCGTAGAAATTCAAAGTGAAACAGCAATTCGCCACGTTGCTACAAAATATCCTTATGATAATTTCCAAGATGAAACTTGTATCACTTTACGAGGAAATACTGAAGAAATCTCTGAAGAATTAAAGCGTGAGTTAGAAGCACGCCTTGAAATCGCTGGCGTAGAAGTATTAGAAACTCGTTTAACACATTTAGCTTACGCAACAGAAATTGCCCATGCAATGCTCCAACGTCAACAAGCAAAAGCAGTTTTAGCTGCTAGAAAAGAGATTGTTGAAGGTGCTGTGAAGATGGCGAAAGATTCAATCCATATGTTAGATGAAGAAGGCGTACTGGAACTCGATGACGAGCGTAAAGCAAATATGGTGAACAATTTATTAGTTGCCATCGTTTCAGATAAAGGTGCGCAACCAGTTATTAATACAGGAAGCCTATACTAAAGGTTGTAAGTGATTATGGCCAAAAAGAAAAGCTTTCCACTACGTATTGATCCTGAATTACACGCAGTCATCGAAAAATGGGCGAATGATGAGTTTCGTAGCGTCAATGCACACATCGAGTATTTACTTCGAGAAATGGCAAAGCAAAAAGGGAAATTAAAAAAAGATAAAGATGCATAAAAATCCCGCTGAGAAATCAGCGGGATTTTTATACATTAGCTTCTCGTCATCTCATGACCAATTGCACGATATCCTATATCACTTCGGTAAAATAAACCATCACTCTCAATTTTACCGATTTCTTTATAGACCTTATCTTTCGCTTCTTGTAAACTATTCGCCTTACAAGCAACAAATAATACACGGCCACCGTTTGTTACAAAGTCACCATGTTTCATCGCTGTACCCGCATGGAAAACAATCACATCTTGCAGTGCATCTAATCCGTTAATACTTTCACCTTTTTTATATGCTTCTGGATATCCTTTCGAAGCAAGTACGACACCAATAACTGCTTTCTTTGACCATTGTAACGTTAATTCACTTTCATCTAATACAGCGTTACATACATCAACTAAATCATTTTCTAAGCGTGGTAATACAACTTCTGTTTCAGGATCACCAAAGCGTGCATTGAACTCAATTACCTTTGGACCATCATTCGTTAAAATAAGCCCCGCATATAAAATTCCTGTAAACGAACGATTTTCTTGGATCATCGCTTTAGCAGTTGGATGTAATACTGTTTGAATCGCTTCTTGAACCGCTGACTCCGGAATTTGTGGTACTGGAGAATATGCGCCCATTCCGCCTGTATTAGGACCTTTATCGCCGTCAAAAGCTCGTTTATGATCTTGAGCAATTACCATCGGATGTACAGTTGTTCCATTTACAAATGCCATTAATGAAAATTCTTGTCCATCTAAAAACTCTTCAATAACGACCTTCTTGCTTGCTGCGCCGAATTTCACATCTTGTAGCATTTCTTTCACAGCTTGCAATGCCTCTTCAAGCGTCATTGCTACCGTTACACCTTTACCAGCAGCTAACCCATCTGCCTTAATTACGATCGGTGCACCAACTTTTTGAATGTACTTTACTGCCTCTTCATAGTCTGTAAAAGTTTCATATGCCGCAGTTGGAATATCATACTTTTTCATCAATTCTTTTGTAAAAGCTTTACTACCTTCAATAACAGCAGCCGCTTTATTAGGCCCAAATACACGAAGTCCCTCTTCCTTAAAACGATCAACGATTCCATTCATAAGTGGAATTTCTGGTCCAACGAAAGTTAAGCCTACATTATTCTCTTTTGCAAATAAGACTAGTGCATCAAAATCATTCTCATCAATATCAACTGGTGTTGCAACATCTCGCATACCTTCATTACCTGGCGCTACATATACTTTTTCTACCTTTTCAGATTGTGCAAACTTCCAAGCTAAAGCATGCTCACGTCCACCGCGGCCGATTACTAAAACATTCATATTTCATCCCCCAATAATTAAATAAGTACAAACTAGAAGCTATGCTCCTAGTTTGTTATTTCTAAAATTACTCTATTAATGTTTAAAATGACGTACGCCAGTGAACACCATCGTAATCCCATACGCGTCTGCCATTTTAATAGAATCTTCATCACGAATCGATCCGCCTGGTTGAATGATCGCTGTAATTCCAGCTTTTGCTGCTTCTTCTACTGTATCTGGCATTGGGAAGAAAGCATCAGATGCAAGTGCGCTACCTTGTGCTTTTTCGCCAGCTTGTGTGATTGCAATCTTCGCAGAACCTACACGATTCATTTGTCCAGCACCAACACCAATTGTCATATCATCTTTCGCTAAAACAATTGCATTTGATTTCACATGCTTTACAACTTTCCAAGCTAGTTTTAAATCTTTCCATTCTTGCTCTGATGGTTCACGTTTCGTTGGAATTGAAATTGCGTCCTCATCTAATGATAACGTATCTTCCTCTTGAACAAGAAGACCACCTTGTACAGAAGTTAGTTTTTTACTTGCACTTGTCGCTTTTTCAATATTTACAGTTAGTAAGCGTAAGTTCTTCTTGCTTTGCAACACTTCTAAAGCTTCTTGCGAGAACGAAGGAGCGATAACAATTTCTAAGAAAATTTCGTGTAACTTTTCTGCTGTAGCTTTATCAATTTCACGATTTGCTGCAATAATACCGCCGAAGATTGATACTGGATCCGCTTCATAAGCACGTGTGTATGCTTCATGAATATCAGTTCCTACCCCAACACCACATGGATTCATATGTTTTACCGCTACTACTGCTGGTTCTGTAAATTCTTTCACGATGCTAAGTGCTGCATCCGCATCGTTGATATTGTTATAAGATAATTCTTTACCGTGTAATTGTTCTGCGTATGCAACAGAAGAAGTTGCTGCGAATGGCGCTTTATAGAATGTCGCTTTTTGATGTGGATTTTCGCCATAGCGTAAATCTTGTTTTTTCTCAAATGTCACCGTTACTGTTTCAGGGCTTTCTTCACCCATTTGCTCTGTTAAATAGTTAGAAATTAACGCATCATATGCTGCTGTATGACGGAATACTTTCGCTGCTAATTTACGTTTCGTTTCCTCTGTTACTTCACCGTTCTCTTTCAGTTCTGCTAATACAACATCATAATCTACTGGATCTACAATTACAGATACAAATTTATGATTTTTCGCAGCAGAGCGAATCATTGTTGGGCCACCGATATCAATATTTTCAATTGCATCAGCAAATGTTACATCAGGCTTAGCGATTGTTTCTTTAAATGGGTATAAGTTAACAACAACAAAGTCAATTGGTTGAATACCTAATTCATTCATTTGCGCTACATGCGTTTCATTATCACGAACTGCTAATAGACCACCATGAATATTTGGATGTAATGTTTTTACACGGCCATCCATAATTTCTGGGAAACCAGTTACTTCAGAAATACCAATTACTTGCAAGCCGTTTTCTTCTAATAATTTTTTCGTACCACCTGTTGAAATAACTTCAATCCCTTGTTCAAGTAAACCTTTAACAAATTCTACTACTCCTGTTTTATCTGAAACACTTACTAATGCACGCTTTTTCATTTATCCTTCACCCCTGGTTGTATGTTAGTTAACAGTTGGTTTTTTCACAGACTGAACAATTTGATTCACTGTATTTACGTATAATTTATGTTCAACTTGTTGAATTTTCTTTTGTAAGCTTTCTCTCGTATCTCCTTCAGAAACAACTACTGCTTCTTGCGCAATAATTGGACCTGTATCCATACCTGCATCTACATAATGAATCGTTACTCCAGTTACTTTCACACCTGCTTCTAACGCTTGACCAACAGCATCTTTACCTGGAAAGCTCGGTAATAGTGATGGATGAATATTAATAATTTTCCCGCCGTATGCTGCTAGTAAAGTCGGTCCAATTAAACGCATATATCCAGCTAAAATAACATAATCAATTTCATACTCTTCTAGCTTCTTTAGTATCTCTCTTTCAAATGCTTCTTTTGACTCATATGCTTTCGCTAAAAAGGTGAAACATGGAATATGGTGATAATGTGCCCGTCCAATAGCGCGTGCCTCTGGTTTATCACATACTAATAAACTAATATCTGCATCCAATCTTTTTTCTTCTACCGCATTAATAAGAGATTGAAAGTTAGAGCCGCTCCCAGAAGCAAAAACTGCTAATCTACTCATACTTCTGTTCCCTCAATAAAGGTAACACCAGATCCTTGTACAGTGTGTCCAATAATATGAGCTTTCTCGCCTTGCTCCTCAAGAAGACGAACAATATCTTTTGCCTCTTCTTCCTTTACTGCTACTACCATACCAATACCCATGTTAAAAATATTGAACATTTCTTTCTCTTCTAGTTCTCCAACCTCTTGAAGTAAACTAAAAATCGGTTGAACTTGCCAAGATCCTAATTCAATTTCCGCACCGATTCCTTCTGGCAACATACGTGGAATATTTTCAATGAATCCACCACCTGTAATATGTGCCATACCGTATACTTCATGTTTTTTCAATAGTTCTAAAATAGGTTTGACATAAATTTTCGTTGGTTTTAATAATTCTTCACCAAGAGGTAGTTCTAAGCGTCCGTAAATACGATCTAAAGATAGTTCTCCATCTTCTAGTAGTACTTTTCTTACTAAAGAATAACCGTTACTATGAATGCCGCTAGATGCTAAGCCAATTAATACGTGACCAGCTTCAATTTTTTCACCTGTTACAATTTTCTTTTTATCAACAATTCCAACTGTAAAACCAGCTAAATCGTATTCTTCCGTAGAATACATTCCTGGCATTTCAGCTGTTTCTCCACCAATTAATGCACAACCAGCTTGGCGACAGCCCTCTGATATACCTTTGACGATGTTTTCAATTTTACTAGGTTCAGCTTTACCACAAGCAATATAATCAAGGAAGAAAAGCGGCTCTGCTCCTTGGACAACAATATCATTTACACACATTGCTACTGCATCAATACCAATTGTGTCATGTTTATCTGCCATAAAAGCGAGCATCAATTTCGTTCCCACGCCATCTGTTCCAGATACTAATACAGGTTCTTCTAATGCAAATTTTGATAGATCAAACATACCTCCAAAACCGCCTAAACCGCCTAGCACTTCTTTTCTCATTGTTGTTTGTACGTGTTTTTTCATGCGAGATACCGCTTCATATCCAGCTTCAATATCTACTCCTGCTTGCTTATATGCATTCGCCATCGTTTTTTACACCTCGTCTTTTAATTTCTCCCCATCCAGGGCGGCCGTTTTAAGAAAGAAGCTAGCTTCTACATCAAAAGAAGTAGAAGCTTTTTTCTTCTTATTTCATACTTTCTAAAAGCTCTTGCTCATAATCATAAAGAGCTGTTGGATAGTCTCCATTGAAGTAAGCCATACATAGACCACCGTATTTCCCTTCATATGGGCGTCCAATTGCATCTACTAATCCATCTTCACTTAAAAATGTTAAAGAATCTGCTCCGATGATTTGACGGATTTCTTCTATTGAATTATTTGCCGCGATTAATTCTTTTCTCGTTTGAATATCAATGCCATAGAAGCATGGATACTTAAGAGGTGGTGAAGCAATTCTTACATGGACTTCTGTCGCTCCAGCCTCGCGAAGCATGCGAACAATTCGTTTACTTGTCGTTCCTCTTACGATAGAATCGTCAATCATAACAACTCGTTTTCCTTCAACTACACCTCTTACTGCTGAGAGCTTCATCTTAACCCCTTGCTCACGCAGTTCTTGAGAAGGTTGAATAAACGTACGTCCAACGTAACGATTTTTAATTAATCCTAACTCATATGGAATTCCTGTCGCCTCCGCATAACCAATTGCTGCTGAAATACTAGAGTCTGGTACACCAGTAACAACATCAGCTTCAATAGGAGCTTCCGCCGCTAAACGTTTCCCCATGTTTTTGCGTGCTGCATGAACATTAATACCAGCGATATTAGAATCTGGACGTGCAAAGTAAATGTATTCCATACTGCAAATCGCATGGTCTACTTCATTTGTAAAACGATCTACGTGAATTCCTTCATCATTGATAATAAGCAATTCACCAGGTTCTACATCACGAATGTATGTTGCACCAACCACATCGAAAGCACATGTTTCCGATGCTACAACGTAAGCATCCCCCATCTTTCCAATTGAAAGAGGACGGAATCCATTTGGATCTAGCGCAACGATCATTTCATTTCCAGTTAGTAAAAGATATGCAAACGCACCTTTCACTTTATTTAGAGCCTCTTTTACACTATCAATTAAAGAATCTTTTGTACTACGTTTAATGAGGTGTAAAAGTACTTCTGTATCTGAACTTGTTTGAAAAATACTTCCCTCTGCCTCTAATTCACGACGAAGCATTTTTGCGTTAATTAAATTTCCGTTATGAGCTAACGCCATGCTATGATCAGAAAAACGGAATAATAATGGTTGAACGTTAGCAACTTCACTTCCACCAGCTGTTGCATATCGTACGTGTCCAATTGCTGATTTTCCGTTTAATCCCTCTAGCTCACCTCTTGAAAACACTTCTGATATTAAACCTAACCCCTTGTGACCGATGATTTTTTCCCCATTATTTACAACAATGCCTGCGCCTTCTTGCCCACGGTGCTGCAAACTGTGCAATCCGTAGTACGAAACTTGTGCTGCATTTTCATGCCCCCAAATTCCGAAAACGCCACATTCTTCATTTAACCCCTTTATTTCAGTAAGCATGGGATTGCCCCTTTCCAAGCCTTTCTCATTTCATCTACATTTGCTGTAAGTAATACTTCATTTTCTTCATTATGAATTGTTACTTCATTTGTATTTGTAACTTCTCCAACTTGAATTGCTTCAACCGCTTTCTCAAATGCTTCTTTATTTTCACGTTTTACAGTTATAACAAAGCGAGATTGTGATTCTGCAAATAATGCTGCTGTTGCTTCCCCATCTAATTTCACAGTAGCACCTAAACCGTTAGCACCAATTGCACTTTCAGTAATTGCAACTGCTAAACCACCTTCTGCAACATCATGTGCAGATTGAACAAGTCCAGCTTGAATTGCTGCTAGTAATTGTTTTTGGCGTTTTAATTCTACATCTAGATCGATACTTGGTGATTGACCGAAAATTTTCCCGTAGATCATTTTCTGTAATTCACTTCCGCCAAACTCAGCTTTCGTCTCTCCAATTACATAAACTAAATCGCCAGCTTGTTTAAATTCTTGTGTTGTTACGTGTTTTAAATCGTGTACCAGTCCAACCATCCCAACAGTTGGTGTTGGATATACAGCTTCACCACTACGCTCGTTATACATTGATACATTCCCGCCGATAACTGGCGTTTGTAACTTGCGGCAAGCTTCACTCATACCGTCTACTGATTTCTCAATTTGCCAGAAGATTTCTGGTTTTTCTGGGTTACCGAAGTTTAAGCAATCTGTAATTGCAAGTGGCTCCCCGCCAGAACATACGATATTACGTGCCGCCTCTGCTACTGCAATTTTACCGCCCATTTCTGGATCTAGATAAATGTAGCGAGAGTTACAATCTGTCGTCATTGCTAATCCTTTTTCTGTACCGCGTACACGTACAACCGCTGCATCTGAACCTGGTGTAACAACTGTGCTTGTGCGCACTTGATAATCATATTGATCATATACCCATTCTTTACTTGCAATCGTTGGTTGTTGTAATAGAGATAATAACGTTTCTTTATAATCCTCTACTTGCGGTGTTTCCATTTTCATCTGCTGGAACTCAGCAAAGTATGCTGCTTCTTTTGACGGTTTATAATAAATTGGTGCTTCTTCTGCAAGAGCATCCGCCGGTACTTCAGCTACCATTACATCTTTATGGAATAAGCGAAGCATTTTATCTTCCGTTACTTTCCCCATCGTAACTGCTGCAAGACCATACTTCTCAAATAAATCTACTATTTCTTGCTCTCTACCCTTTTTCACAACGATTAACATACGCTCTTGTGATTCAGATAACATCATTTCATATGGAGTCATTCCTGTTTCACGCTGCGGTACATCATCTAAGTACATTTCAATACCCATACCTGCTTTACTTGCCATTTCTGCAGAAGATGATGTTAAACCAGCAGCTCCCATATCTTGAATTCCAACAAGTGCATCAGACTGAATAAGTTCTAAACATGCTTCAATAAGAAGTTTCTCCATAAATGGATCCCCTACTTGAACCGCCGGACGCTTCGCTTCTGAGCTTTCAGATAGCTCTTCAGATGCGAATGTTGCACCGTGAATACCATCACGACCAGTTGATGCTCCTACGTACATTACTGTATTACCAGCACCATGCGCTTGCCCTTTTTTTATATCTTCATGATTAATTAAGCCTACACACATTGCATTTACAAGTGGATTTCCTTCATAACATGGATCAAACTGTACTTCTCCACCAACAGTAGGAATCCCGATGCAGTTACCGTATCCTGCTATTCCTGCTACTACTTCTTCGAATAAATATTTCACACGTGGTGATTGTAATTCACCGAAACGAAGTGAGTTTAATAGAGCTACCGGACGTGCGCCCATAGAGAATACATCGCGAATAATACCGCCGACACCTGTTGCCGCCCCTTGATATGGCTCAATTGCAGAAGGATGGTTATGACTTTCCATTTTGAATACAACCGCTTGATTATCACCGATATCTACAATTCCAGCGCCTTCTCCAGGTCCTTGTAAGACACGCTCACCTGTCGTTGGAAACTTACGAAGAACTGGCTTTGAATTTTTATAACTACAATGTTCAGACCACATAACAGAGAATAGTCCCGTTTCTGTATAATTCGGCAAACGGCCTAAAATCTTTTCAACCATGGCAAACTCTTCGTCTGTTAGCCCCATTTCCGCATATATACGCTCTTCTTTAATTTGTGTTGGATTTGGCTCAAGCATTAACGACATATGTTTCCCTCCACTGTTTTAAGATAGATTGAAAGACTTTTAACCCTTCAGCACCACCAAGCAATTCATCTACAGCACGCTCTGGGTGTGGCATCATACCAAGTACATTTCCTTTTTCATTTACAATACCAGCAATGTCTGAAACGCTACCGTTCGGATTTTCTACATAACGGAATGCGATTTGATTGTTCTCTTCTAATTGTTTAAGAGTTGCTTCATCACAATAGTAATTCCCCTCACCATGTGCAATTGGAATATTGATTACTTCATCTTTTTCATATTGTGATGTAAACATCGTTTCATTATTTTCAACACGTAACTGAACCGTACGGCACATAAACTTTAAGTTTTCGTTTCTCATTAATGCTCCTGGTAGTAATCCTGATTCAACAAGAATCTGGAATCCATTACACACTCCTAAAATTGGCTTTCCTTGCTCAGCAGCTTTTTGCACTGCTTTCATTGCGTTAGCAAAGCGAGAAATAGCACCACAACGTAAATAGTCACCGTAAGAGAATCCACCTGGTAGTAAAATTGCATCATATTCATCTAAATTCTCTCTATCGTGCCAAACGTAATCTACTTCTTCACCAAGCTCATCTTTAATTGCATGGAACATATCGACATCACAGTTCGAACCTGGGAATACTATGACTGCAAATTTCACTGTGCGACAACCTCCTCAACTTCATAACGGAAGTCTTCCATTACAACGTTTGTTAATAGTTTTTCACACATTTCTTTTACCTTTACGTCAAGGTCAGATACTGATTTATCAATTGTTAATTCCATATATTTTCCGATTCGAACGTCTTGTACTTCTGTGAACGAAAGACTATGAAGTGCCCCTTTTACTGCTGTTCCTTGTGGATCTAATACGCTTTCTCTTAACGTTACATATACCTTAACTTTATACATGTGAAATTCCCCCTAAACGTTTTAAAATCTCTTCATAAGCTTCTGTTAAATTTCCAAGGTCACGACGGAATACGTCTTTATCAAATTTTTCATTGCTCGTTTCATCCCATAAACGGCAAGTATCTGGTGAAATTTCATCCGCTAAAATGATTTCTCCTTCATCTGTTACACCAAACTCTAATTTAAAATCTACTAATCTTACACGACAGCTTGCGAAATGATCAATCAACACTTGATTGATTTGTAGAGCCATATCTCGTAATACGCTTACTTGCTCTGGTGATGCAACGTTTAATACACGAATATGATCTTCCGTTACAAGCGGATCTCCTAAATCATCATCTTTGAAGTAAAATTCTACGATTGGTTCTGCAAGTACAGTTCCCTCTTCCATTCCTAATCGTTTTGAAAGACTTCCTGCAATTACATTTCTTGTGACAACTTCTAGAGGAATAATACTCACTTTTTTAACAAGTTGCTCTGTTTCAGATAACTTCTCTACAAAATGTGTTTTTATTCCTACTTCTTGTAACTTTCTGAACAATAAAGTTGTAATCTCATTGTTCAAACGACCTTTTCCTGTAATCGTCTCTTTTTTCTCCCCATTGAAAGCAGTCGCACTATCTTTGTACTCTACCCAAACCATATCTGCTGATTCTGTACGATAAATTCTTTTTGCCTTACCTTCATACAGCAATTCTAGCTTTTGCATTTCGCAAGCCCCCTGTAGTTTGAAAAATGTGAATAATGTTTTTATAAAGAATGGCACAGAATGACTCTATTCTGTGCCATATGAAATTTTACGCTTCGTTTAACCCAAGGCGTTCAAAGATTGTATCAACGTGTTGCATATGGTGCTCATAGTTGAAGCATTCATTAATTTCCTCTTGTGATAACTTGCTCGTAATACGCTCATCAGCTTCTACAAGCTCTTTAAATTGTACTTGTGTTTCCCAAGCTTCCATCGCTTTAGGCTGTACGATATCATAAGCTTCTTCACGTACCAGACCTTTGTCAATTAGTGTAAGCATTACGCGCTGAGAGTAAATTAAGCCGTATGTTCTTGTCATATTGCGTTTCATATTCTCTGGGAATACAGTTAAGTTTTTAACAATATTACCAAAGCGATTTAACATGTAATTTAACGCGATTGTAGCATCTGGTAAAATTACGCGTTCTGCAGAAGAGTGAGAGATATCACGCTCATGCCATAACGGAACATTCTCGTAAGCTGTCATCATATAACCGCGGATAACACGAGCTAAACCAGTCATATTTTCAGATCCAATTGGATTACGTTTATGCGGCATTGCAGAAGAACCTTTTTGACCTTTTGCGAAAGCCTCTTCAACTTCACGTGTTTCACTCTTTTGTAAACCACGAATCTCAACTGCCATCTTTTCAACAGATGTTGCGATTAGTGCAAGTGTTGACATGTAATGTGCATGACGATCACGTTGCAATGTTTGTGTTGAAATTGGTGCTGCTTCTAATCCTAAGTTTTCACAAACATACTTTTCTACGAATGGATCAATATTTGCATATGTACCAACCGCACCAGATAATTTACCAACGCGAACTGTATCAGCAGCTTGTTTGAAACGCTCTACGTTACGTTTCATTTCTTCATACCAAAGACCAAGTTTTAAACCAAATGTTGTTGGCTCTGCATGTACACCGTGTGTTCTTCCCATCATAATCGTGTATTTATGCTCTTTCGCTTTATTAGCTAAAATGCTAACAAAGTTTTCTAAGTCTTTTAACAAGATTTCATTTGCTTGTTTTAAGATGTAAGATAAAGCTGTATCTACTACGTCTGTAGATGTTAAACCGTAATGAACCCATTTGCGTTCTTCACCTAATGTTGGTGTTTCTGATACAGCACGAGTGAAAGCAACTACGTCATGACGTGTTTCTTTTTCAATTTCATAAATACGATCAATATCAAATGATGCATGCTCACGAATTTTTTTAACATCTTCTTTTGGAATATCGCCAAGCTCAGCCCATGCTTCACAAGCTAAAATCTCAACTTCTAACCATGCCTTAAATTTGTTTTCTTCCGTCCAAATTGCACCCATTTCAGGGCGTGTATAACGATTAATCATCTTTTTCCCTCCAACAGTTGTTCTTGATGGTCCCAAATATGCAAACTCTTCGCTTTTTCTAGAGCGACTTCAATATTATCATTTAAAATATTAACATGCCCCATTTTTCGCTGCGCTTTTGCTTCTTCTTTTCCATACAAGTGTAAATAGCACCCGGTTAGTCTATTCACTTGTCCTAGGACCCCTTCTATATGTTCGCCTAAAATGTTTACCATGACAACTGGTTTTAACAAATTTGTTTCTCCAAGAGGTAAATTACAGATTGCTCGAATATGTTGACCAAATTGACTCGTTTCACATGCATCCTGTGTATAGTGTCCTGAATTGTGAGGTCTTGGTGCTAGTTCATTAATGTAAATCTCACCGTCAGCTGTAGCAAACATCTCTACCGCTAGTGTTCCCACAAGTTTTAATTCATCCGCAAGTACTTTTGCATAAGTAATTGCTTTTTGAGAAAGTTCTTCTGTAATGCGAGCTGGAACAATAGATTCATGTAAAATGTTATTCACATGAATATTTTCTGCTACGGGAAATACTTTCGTTTCACCACTTACACTACGAATTACAATAACTGATATTTCTTTTTCAAAAGGTACCCATTTTTCTAGAATGCATTCTGCTTTATTAGTAAGTTCTTTTGCTCTCACAACATCAGCTTCACTCTTTAAAACCACTTGCCCTTTACCATCGTATCCACCTGTCGTTGTTTTTAAGACAGAAGGGAAAGATAACTCTGTAATTGCTTCTGTAAGTTGATCTTGATTTTGAACCAATCTATACGATGCTACCGGTAGCCCAGCTTTTTCAATTGCATTCTTTTCAGTAAAACGATTTTGCGTTTTATTTAATAATTGACTACCTTGTGGTAAATACGCATGTTTCTCAAGCCATTGTAAACATCTATAATCAATATTCTCAAATTCATATGTGACAACGTCGCTTATCTCTGCTAAATGCTGAATTGCTTTTAGATCGTCATAAGATGCAACAATCTCAATATCAGCAACTTGTGCACATGGTGAATGCTTTGTAGGATCTAAAACAGCAATTTTATATCCCATCTCCTTAGCTGCCAATGCCATCATTCTTCCAAGCTGGCCGCCTCCAATAATGCCGATTGTTTTTCCAGGTAAAATGATTCTCGTCATACTAGCTCACTACCTTCACGCACATCTTTTTCAATCGCTTCTCGTCTCAATTCCAATGCATCATGTATGTCATCATGGAATGATCCAAGTATTTGTGCAGCAAGTAATCCAGCATTTGTTGAACCAGCTTTACCAATTGCAACAGTTGCAACTGGAACCCCTCCTGGCATTTGGACGATGGATAATAATGAATCTAATCCGTTTAACGCTTTTGATTGAACTGGAACGCCAATTACAGGAAGATTTGTCTTCGCTGCAACCATCCCTGGTAAATGTGCTGCTCCACCAGCTCCAGCAATAATAACTTTCAATCCACGTTCACGAGCCGTCTCTGCATATTCAAACATATAATCCGGAGTCCGATGAGCGGATACAACTTTTTTCTCATACGGTATATTTAATTCATCTAAAATGTCACAAGCATATTTCATTGTTTCCCAGTCTGACGTACTTCCCATTATGACTCCAACTAGTGATTTCATATTAGAATCCCCCCGATTCAAATAAAAAAAGCCTGAAATAGAACAGTTTCTCTTTTACTATGAGAGAAAGCGCTCTACTCAGGCATACGTATCCCTTGTGAATAGAAAAATACCGAGTGACTTTCCCTCATAGTCTAACGAATAACGGTCGTTAGGTAGAGACTTGCAGGCCATATCCCCGCGATTATATGAGGTCTTATATATTATTGTTTCTATGGCTATATTAACAATATTTCATAAACAATGTCAATAAATAATCGAATGTTTTTTTATTAGTCATCGATAACGTTCGTGTTTTAGTTATATTCAAAAGGAGAATTGCAACTATATACAAGAAGGAAAGGAAATTAGAATATATATTTCTAGAGATCTATTTTACGTATAACTGTTTATATGGTACTTCAGTATGTTTTAATTAAAATATATACACTCTTGTATTCTATACATCAATAGAACTTATATTATAACGATTTAATTTCTAAGGAGGAATAACCGTGAAAAAAATAACTGTGTTATTATCCTATTTATTTTTCTCCATCGCAGTAATTGCTGTAATTATTGAATACTTATTTATATCATCCCATTTTTTCTACTCTCATTATTTAAAATATACACTTATGATAGAAATAATCTTTCCTATCTTAGGGATTATTTTAGGAGCATTCGGAAAATCAGGAGTACAAAAAATCATTGCCATTATTTTAAACAGCCTCTATTTCATTCTTTTTTCGTCTTTAGCGTTATTAAATTTATGGATTTTAACCTTC
>NZ_JAFEMR010000037.1:0-34739 GCF_016892495.1 Bacillus sp. RIT 809
TGATACACATTAGAGTTTTTTACAAATGTTCCTTTATATAAATCTTCTTTTTTATTTGTTGTATGCATTTCTACTAAGTTTTGAACAAGCTTTTCTTTCTTTTCTTCTTTTACAACTGTTTCAAATTTATAATACACAGGGCATTCACCTTTTTTATTATCAATGACTTCCCAAGAGCCGTATATATCATTGTTGCTACATCCACTAAGTAGAACGATTAATATAGGGAAAATAAGTAGAAGCTTTTTCATTGTGTACTCCTTTCTTCTTATTTTTTATAAACGTGCGAATACAATAAGAATATTGTAATGAATAAAGTTTAAATTTTTATAAAGAATTAATAAATTTCACATAAAAATTTGGAGAAGGGTGGGATTTCAAAATAAAAAGGCATGAATCTAGTGTAATGCCAGATTCATGCCTAACAGTCTATCTTATGTTATGTCTTTTGAGGATAAATGAAGCGGAAAGAAGAATGACAATACCATTTACAACATACATATTTGTAATACTAAAGGCTAGGTTAGCTGCTCCAAAACCACCTTTATCCAATATAGAAGCGAATGCTGTAGTAGTCAAAAAGATAATGGGAGTTAACAGTAAAAATAAGAAACCTGCAACAATTCTTCTTTTAAAGTTATTTTGAGATAGGGAAATGACTAAAAAATTAAGGACGCCAAACATAACTAATGAAAAAAGAAGGGTAATTAATAATTGCATATCAACAGACATTTCCACAGCTCCTTTTTGAAAAATCTATTTTTTATTGTATTCGAAAACAGTAGGCGATACACCTTTAAATATTTGGACTATACAAAGGATATAAAGTTTAATCTTAGAAATTGAAAAAGAATGGATCAAGTAAAATACTGGATCCATTCTTAAGAAGTATTAGTTTTATCCCGCTATTTGTGGGCAGTAAGACTCCCACCTCAAAATTCGGCGAATGCGAGATGGTTAGGTGGGAGGTAACTAGCCCGTAAAAGCCTGATTGGTGTGGGCTAATAATCAGTGAGGGATGAACAAAACCCCTCACTGATTAAAGTTTCACTTTATAAATTCGCAGATTGCGACGTTTGTTTTTCAAATTGTTTCTGCTTAGATAGGGAAATAAAAATAATCAACAATGAAATGACTCCGAAAATTAGAACCATATACTGTAATCCAATCGTATCTAAGAAGAAGCCTGTGCCGAGTAAGACAATTTGGAACATAACTCTTTCAAACATATTACGGAATGAGAAGAGACGTCCGTGATAGCTTTTTTCGACTTTCGTTTGGAAAATTGTCGACATAATAGGGAAGAAGCAGCCAACACTAAATCCAAACAAACCAAATGAGGCAAGTGCCATCCATTTAATATCGCTAAAGAACAACGAAAGGTGTGCAAAAGCGGTACAAAATGCGAAGAAGTATAGTAAGTTTTCAGGTTTGAAATGATCAGATAAACGTTTAATAACGAATGCACCTAACATAAACGCTACACCTTCAATTGTATATATGAATCCTTTAATTGTTGGGTCATGTTGCATTTCGCTAATGTTAATAACCATTAAATTGAATCCAGCTATAAATAAAAGAGGGATAATACTTAATATAAGTGCTTTAAAAGCAATAGGGATTCCTTTTAAAATACGAAATACTTCCATAAAACTATTATCTTTAGCTGATTGTTTACTTAATGTAGCTGATTTTTTATCTTCAAATTGTAGGAAGAAAGTTGAGAGGAATAATAAAGCGTATGCTGCCATTGAGAAGGCATACATATACTGTAAACTCATTACAACTAAAAGAATTCCACCTAGTGAAGTACCTGCAATACGAGCGATTGTACCAACATTCATATGTACACCGTTCAACTGTAATAGTTCATGCTCACGAACGATGAGTGGAATTACAGATTGTAATGCAGGGAAATAAAATGCCGCTGAAATTTGAAGTACAATCATAAATGCAATCATGAAAGCGATACTTTCATATTGAATAGCGAAAAACATGAAAATAACACTAATAACACGACCAAATCCAGCGTAAAGAAGAACTTTCTTTTTTTCATATTGATCAATGACACGGCCAGCCATTGGACCAACTAGAACACCAGCTAACAGTCCGATAAATAATATAACGGATTTCATAAAATCAGAAGGGACGTATTTTTGCATAAATTCAAGGTTACCAAGAATACCAAGCCATAATCCAAGACCAGCAATAAACTCCCCAATTAATACGATCCAAACATTTTTATTACGCCACATAATTTAAACCTCTCAGTCTTTTGAAATTAAAAACTCGTATATAAAACCTCCGTATTTATTCATTATTTTTTAACGCGCTTTTTTAGAGTCAGAGTCTATATTACGTGTTTCATTAGTGGATTTCAATTTTTTTGATTTGTTGAAAATTTGATTAATTATATGATGAAATAAGTAATTCAAAATGTGAAAAACTCTTGATTAAATACAAATTGAAAATAAAGAAAAACATAGAGAAAATAAAAAAGTGAGAACGTAGTTACTACTTCTCACTTTTCTCAAATGCAACATCAAACACTAGATTCTTTTAGCAACACTTATGATCTTGTCCAATAGCTAAACCGCTAAAAGATAGTGGACCAACAACATCTGCACTTGCACCACTAGTAAGGTTTTCTACAGTTAATGAATATTCGTGAGTCCCGCAGCTAACATTTTGATCTATAGCTTGAAATGTTTGCGCGTAAAATTGCTCAGAATCTGTAGATTCAATTCCTACTTGAGCGTTGAAGATTTCTGTATTGTCACGGAAAATTCGGAATAAAACTTGTGAAATCTCAGTTATACCTTCAACTCCCACTGTAGCGATTAATTCTACTCGATTATTACGTGAATCGCTTCTTGAAATTTTCAATTTAATATTTGCTAGAATTGCTTTGTTTGGGGAATGGGGAATTACAAAAGTTGTTTCACCCGTTTTATTTATTGGTTGAGTAGCTTGGTAATCAATGATATGAGTCATGTTCGTCACCTCCTCATATACTAGAATATGAAAGTAACGATGAATTAGCTTGGACGTATACTAGAAGATGTTAATAGAATTGAGAATACGCCTGAATATAGGGCGATAATATAAAAGCATCAAGAAAGAATCACAATACTGTGAGTTGTTTCTTGATGCTGTTTGTACATTAGGCAGAATATTCTTCTTTACGCACTTCAAAGAATTCATTACGGCGTAAGTAATTAAAAATTTTTTCCGAAACCGCTTCTTCTTGAGATATTAAGAAACGATGATCAAAAGCATAGAAAGATTGACCTTTAATTAATTTTACGTAGTATATTTTACACGCCTCCTTTAAATTAGGATTCTTAAATACTTTCTTTTATGATGACCTATCTGGTTGTTAATAATACTTAAAGTTTCAAAGGGAAGAAGTATAAATTCAAAAAAACATTGAAACAGCTTACAAATCTGTAATGTTTTTGTCACCTTTAACGATAGTTAAAATTAACCAATATCTCCTATACTACAAATAAGTTACATAAAATAAGGAGGTAGAAAGATGGAGGAAGTAATTGGAGAAGTTGTAGCAGGGATTTGTGAATTTGTAGTTGAAGTTACGGTGGATGTTTTAGGAGATTTAGTTTCCGGAAATGATGAAGAGAAAGAAACATTATAAAATTTGTAGAAAGTTTAAAGATAAACAATGTGTAAAAGCTGATTTCTAAAGGGAAGTCAGCTTTTATATTTTTTACATTATATTAATAATATTTAAATATTCATCTGTTATGATGTTAATGAAACCAATAAAGGAGCTGATTGATATGAATATGCCTAATTCTAGATGGGATGTACCTGATTCTAGTAAGATTGTGGCGAATATAAATGAAAAGGAATATCACTTTATTGTTCGTATACATCCACTTGCAGGAAAGATTATAGCGCTATTTGAAAATGGGAAAGAATATGGTTTGCTTGATAAGCAAATCGCTAGTAGGAATAAATTTATTAGGTCAGAACTTACTAAGTTGGAGCATTTCAACATAGATATTCTTTATGATAGTCCTGGGTGGATATGGATTGGCATGGATCAATATGGATTTCATGCAAGGGAGGCTACTAATAGCGAAGTAGAAGTTCTTGTGAAGTTACAGGGGGATTAAGTTATTTAGACGTGTAAGAAGATCCTCAAATATAAGAGATACTTTGTGGGGTTGTGGGATAAGTTCCCATAACCTTTTTTGTTTTGTACTTAAAAATAAAAGAGTTAAATTTTTTTGATAGAAGGTCTCTAATAGAAGAGACGAGACTAAAAGAGGATTTGAAATTATATAGAGAGAACTTATAAATTAAATATAATACTTTATAGAAAGAAGATGATAAAAATGAGTAAAGAAGAACTTGTGAAACAACAATTTGGTAGTAATGCAGAGAAGTATGTGAAAAGTAAAATTCATGCAAATGTACCGGATTTACAATATGTAGTTCAGCAAGTTGAAACTCGTGATAATACTCGTCTTCTTGATATTGCTACTGGTGGTGGACATGTTGCAAATTTGTTAGCCCCAATGTTTAAAGAGGTAGTCGCTCTTGATTTAACAGAAAAAATGTTAGAAAAAGCAAAAGGTTTTATAGAAGGGAACGGGCATGAAAATGTATCATTTGTAGCAGGAAATGCAGAAAATTTACCATTTGCTAATGAAGCCTTTGATACAATTACATGCCGAATTGCCGCACATCACTTTGTTGATCCTTTGCAATTTATTTTCGAAGTACATCGAACGTTAGAAAATAATGGATTATTTATATTAATTGATAATGTTTCACCAGAAAATAATGAATTTGATACATTTTATAACTTTATCGAAAAGAAGAGAGATCCGAGCCATGAACGAGCTTTGAAAAAAACAGAATGGATTACTTTATTAGAGAAACATGGTTTACAAATGCAGTCATGTCATACTTTTGACAAGAAGTTCGATTTTGATTGGTGGTGCGATATGATGGATGTACCTATGCAAAAACGTGTAAAGTTAACAGAGTGTATGATGAAAACCTCAAATGAAATGCAGGGATTTTTCAAAATTCAATTTGAAAACAATAAAATAGAATCGTTCTATACTGAAATGGCACTGTTCGTATGTAAAAAAAGTTCAACATTAAAAAGATAAATTTCTTGCAGTCTTTCTGATGTACGATATACTTAGTACAGATAAAATGAGAATTGAGGAATAGCAATAATGATTCGTGTACGTATTGAGGGAACTGAGGAAGAGATGCTTGAATTTTTAGAGAAAATGCCTGACATTCCTGGGTTTGAAAAAACACATATGAGAGAACCGAGAAAAGGGAATAATCCGAAATATGATTCAAGCAAAAATGTACTAGCATATTTATCGTATAAGAAGATTGAAGTCGCCAATAAATAGGCGGCTTTTTTAATTATCTCCGTTTCACCGCCTTGTCTTTTTTGCATAATAATGATAGTAGATTATGCTGGAGAGGGGTGAGAAAAGTTAATAAAAAAATAATCTTTTTTGGAGATTTTGGTATTGATGATGCAGTAACGTTAATTTATGCGAATAAAACATGCAAATTAGATATTATAGGTATCGTTGCAGAGTATGGAAATGTATCAAGAGAAATTGTAACGGAAAATGTTTATTTTTTAGAAAGATACTATGCTACAAAAGTGAAAATCATTAAAGGTGCCAGTAGACCGATGACAGCTGAAGAACCTTTATTTTTTCCTGAAATTCATGGGGAGCACGGTTTAGGTCCAATTATTCCACCGAAAATGAGAATTTGTGAAAGAGAAAATTTTTGTGCATTGATTAAATTAATTGAGCCTTGTCCAGAAGATATTATTATAGTGGCGACGGGACGATTAACAACACTTGCAACATTATTTTTATTGTACCCAAATTTAATGAATCGAGTATGTTCTTATTATATAATGGGCGGTGCTTTTCTATTTCCGGGTAATGTTACACCTGTATCAGAAGCTAATTTTTACGGCGATCCAATTGCCGCGAATATCGTTATGAAATATGCGCAAAATGCTACTATATACCCGTTAAATGTAACGCAAGAAGCACTTATTACTCCTGAAATGGTCGATACTATTGATAAAGAAGGAACAGGACAGGCGAAACTTATTAAGCCAATGATCGATTTTTATTACAAAAACTTTTACAAAAAAGAATATCCAGGTATTGCTGGGAGTCCGATTCACGATTTACTTCCGTTCATTTCATTTATAAATGATGATATTTTTGAATATAAAAAATCAGCAGTTTGGATAAGTACGACAAATGATGTAACGAGAGGGCAAAGTGTTGCAGATTTTAGAAGAATAGCTGAGCCAACGACGTTTGATAATCGTCCTATACAAAGAATTGCCGTTGAATTTAATTATCAAGCGTTTAAAGACGAATTTATGAGAACAATATTGAAGCCAGATTGTCCTTAATATGTTGAGCAGATTTGAATGATTTTCATAAGACGAATAACTTATGAAAAATGTAACATAACTAATGGTAAGCAATTGTTTCTGATTATAATTTTATTGTTCAAAAATAAAGGAGGTAAATATATGATTTGGTATTTAATCGTCGGTGGTATTTTAGGATGGTTTGCAAGTCTGATCACTGGAAAGGATGTACCGGGCGGTGTAATTGGTAATATTATTGCTGGTATTATCGGTTCTTGGCTTGGTTCGTTGTTACTTGGTAAATTCGGTCCTGTTATTGGCGGATTTGCAATTATTCCAGCTTTAATAGGTGCGGTCATATTAATTTTCATTGTGAGCTTCTTATTACGAGCTATACGGAAATAAATAGTAAGGGGCTGTTTACATTTGTGAGCAGTCCCTTTGTATTATGTTGTTTAATCTGTTATGCTACTTTTATACAATCAGGAGGTGTCAGCATTGAAATCATTTACAGTAAATTTTCATCAAGAGGATAATGCAAAGGCAACAACAGTACATAAATTAAGTGAAGAGGACTTCGATAAAGCAACAGAAAAAGGTACTCGTCATCTATTTGATTTAGATACAAACGTTGGTTTTTTCGTATTCTTTGATGCTGAAGATGCAGAAGGAAACGAGCAATACTTAATGTTACAATATGAAGGAGATCATGAAGAACCAAGTGCTTGCTACGGATTTGATTTGAAATTGTTCTATCAATTTTTAGCACTATACTTAAATGATCTTGAATTCCAAGGTGAGACAAATGAAGAAGAGGAAGAAAATGGTCCAATTCATCATTTAGCACATTTACTTTACCATATCGTTGAAGATGGTAAATCAATCGAAGTGTAAAAATACATATTTGAAGCTGTCCTTAAATAGGACAGCTTTTTTAATTTTATTAAGATATTATTTCAAGTGCCATTCCCTCAAGCCTTATAGGTTAAACAAGTTGAGAGTGGAAATTCAATCGTTACGGGGGCTGTTTATTCCTGCTATGTTTCAGTTGCAACACCACTAACTGTCGTTTTATTAATTGAAATGAGCTTTTGTGACAGCGCATGTCAAGTAATAAAAGAAGGATATAACAATTAAGGTGAGAAAGTGTATACAAGGAGATCAATAAGAGGATTAATAATACAATTCCAAGCTTTTTAAAACTTTCGTAAACCGAAGTACTTACTTTATGGACCAAAAATAATTTAAAGGACAGTGTTATGGAATGGTTGCAAAAGTGAATATGTTGAAGAGGGAGGCTGAAAATGATGAAAGTATATATGAAAGTGCTTATATTATTCCTAACTTTAACGAGTGTAGCTGTTTTAACCGCGTGTAATAACGCTGAGGAAAAGAAACAAACGAATTCAACATCAGAAAATAGTACGGAAAAAAAGAGCGATACGTCAGAAACCAGTAAAAAGAATGAGGACAACGCTCCAAAAACAGAGAAAGAACCTATGGAAAAACCAAAAGATCAAGATTCAGCAAAACCTACAGCAGATTCTAATTCGAAAAATACAGTGCTTAATCAAAAATCAATTAACCATGTAAAAGATTTATTTGAGCAAGCGAAAGAAGGTAAAGTACCTAATGTACCATATGCAGCACATACAGGTGATATCGAGGAAATAGAAAAAGCGTGGGGAAAAGCAGATAAAACTGATCAAGCAGGGAACGGGACGTATGCGACTTTTACAAGTAAAAATGTTACATTTGGCTTTAATAAAGGATCACAAGTTTTTGACGTGCGATCTTACCATTCAGAACTTAAGGTGATTACGTTACAAGAAATAGAAAAGGCTTTAGGAAAACCGACGTCGATTAAAGTAAATGGTAATGACAAAATCTACGTT
This sequence comes from Bacillus sp. RIT 809, assembly GCF_016892495.1. Lineage (NCBI taxonomy): Bacteria > Bacillati > Bacillota > Bacilli > Caryophanales > Bacillaceae > Bacillus > Bacillus sp. RIT 809. The sequence goes on from NZ_JAFEMR010000037.1 coordinate 8,305, forward strand.
TATAAAGTAAATAACCAGTTTGAATTGAAATTCGTTATTCCAAATTCAACTGGTAAAGTACATCATATTTCTGTGTTTTCACCGGAGGATAGTATTAATAAAATGGCGGGTTAAATGAAAGAGCTGCTCCTATAGGGACAGCTCTTTTGCTTTGTTTCTTTCTAACGATTGAACAAAAACAGATTGAATGATACCGCCAATTATTAATAAGAAGGCACAAATATAAAATAGAGTACTACCGCTTAATTTGCTTAATAACAATGCTCCTACAAAAGGCCCGCAAGTTCTTGAAATATCCCAATGTATACCGTATATAGAAAAATATAATCCGCGACTATGACTTGGAGCCATTTGTGAAACGAATCGCAGTAAGTGATTCAAAGCGATACTTTCCCCAATTACTAAAAAGAGCAATGTGAAGAATAATGACCATATTGTTGTGGAATAGCCGTAGCCAATCGCAGCTAACGTATAGCAAGTATAGGAAATAACAATGATTTTAGGCATAGAAAATCGTTCAGACCATTTCACAAGGAAAATTTGGAGAATAACTTCCATGACAGCTTTACAAGTTGAGATAAATACAAGTATGAATAGAAAATTTGGAAATACACTTTCAGCGAATATACGATAATTCGATTCGGTTTGAGCGTAGAAAAAACTAATCGGTAGCGTAGAAACCATGAGCCCAAATACAGCATAATGTTTCGAAATAAATTGTTTTGGCGAATATACTTCTTTCATTTTTTCATTGTCGCTTAAAAGTGGGGCAGTTTCAGGAAGCTGCGTCCAAACGAGAATGGCATATAGCGTAAGGGCTACACCTTGTAAAATAAATAAATATTCAGGATGACTATTATAGAAAAAGGCGCCGATTAATGGGCCGATTACAGAGCCAATTGCTCCCATCGTTTGCAGAACCGCAAATATTTCTGCCTGTTGTTCTTCCTTCGTTAAGTCAGCGATTTGAGCGCGCTGTGCCGGAATATATAAAGAGCGGCCAATACCATTTACTACATACAATAAGGCGAAAAAGGCGACCGTTTCAGCAAAAACGAAGCCGCTTACGGCAAAAGTTTGTAAAAGTAATCCGAGTAACATTATTTTCTTTCGGCCGTATTTATCTGTTACACCTCCAGCGATTAATGTAAATACAATATCAGCGAGCGGCTGTAATCCGAAAAGAAGCATTGTAACTATGACATTACCATTTAAAGCTTTATTAACGTGAACAATAAAAATGATAGCTAACATCGCTTCAGTCGTTCGGACTAACAATTCACCGAACAACCGAATGAGGATGGGCTTATTATAACGTTTTAAAAGATGATTCATTTTTAATTCCTCCTCTCTATATTGAAATGATAAGATGGAAGCTAGAAATGAAAAAGGGTAGAATGAAAGAGGAAGATTTTTCATCTTTTAGGGGGCGTTTTATGACTATTTTGGAGCAATATATGCACCTTTGGCTCCAGTATGGAAAAGGGCGAGCAGAGGACGAAAGATTAGAAATAACAATACAAAATATATCTGAAACTTTATTTTGTACAGAGCGAAATAGTAAATTAATCATAAAAAAATTAGAAGAATTAAATTGGATTATGTGGTTTCCAGGCCGAGGGAGAGGGAATCGTTCAAAGTTGTTATTTCAAAAACATCCACTTTCTTTAATTTTAGAAAGAGGAAAAGAAATAACGAAACAAGGGGATGTAAAAAGCGGGAGTGCATTTATTGAAAGGTATAGCTCATATTTCCCATCGCTTCAAACTCAATTTCAAACTTGGATAGATTCGATATTCGGTTATCAAGTTGAGAGGACGTCTCAAGGAAGAAAAGATGTGCTACGTTTGCAAGTGCGAATGAATCTAGATATTGCATTAGACCCTGTATACGCTACGATGCGTTCGGAATGTCATATGGTAAAACATATATACGACACATTAGTGTATGTAGACGGAAATACAAACAGTGTAGAGCCAAGACTTGCGTTTTATTGGGAATATGATGACCAGAAATATATATGGACCTTCTACTTACGAAAAGGTGTTCAATTTCATAATAGAAAAGAACTAACCGCTTATGATGTTGAACAGACATTTAAACGATTCTTGAAAGCGAAAAATAATCCACATGCTTGGATGTTACAGCACGTTGAAAGTTTACATATTCTTGATGACTATATTGTGCAGATTCGTTTATCTACAGATAATAAGTTGTTTGTACATGCTTTAAGTACAGAACAGTGTTCGATTGTAAATGAAGATGAAGACGGGAAGTTAATCGGTACTGGACCGTTTCGGTTATGTGAAAAGAATGAGGATGTATTCGTATTAGAAGCAAATGATTTATATTTTCGCGAGCGACCTTTTCTCGACCGAATTGAATTATGGAATGTAGAGCACAGAGTTAATACGTGCGATATATTAGCGAAAGCACGTTATAAAAATATAGAAAACCATCATAAAGAAGTATCTAGACTTGAGTCGAATGTAACTTACATTACGTTAAATACTGCAAAAGAAGGACCTATGCAAAATGTGATGTTTCGTAGAGCTTTATATAAAATTATTCATGGTAATAAAATTGTTGAAGAATTACAGGGAGAGCGCGGAGAAGTATCGGATGAATTAGTACTCACAAAGAACGGTACAATTCAAATTAACAGGGATATACATACACTTATTAAATGCAGCTCTTACCGTAATGAAACACTGCGATTATATACATTTACAGGGCAAGATCACGTTGAAGATGCGCATTGGATACAAAAAGAATGTGCAAAATACGGAATTAAAATTGATATTGAGTTTCTTGAACAAGAAGAGTTATTGCAAATGAGTACGATACAAAAGGCTGATATAATGCACGATAGTGCGACAATTAGCGAACGGATAGAAGATAGTTTACTATATATGTTTCTTACAAAAAACAGCTTTATTCATCAGCATAGCGATATAAACTTTAACGAAGTATTGCAGCCTTATTTTACAGAAAATCAATTAGAGAAACGGGTGACACTGTTACGCGATATTGAGGGCACACTGTTACGTGAAATACATATCATTCCTTTATATCGTAATAAACAGCGAGTAAGTTCACACGAAAAAATACAAAATGTAATGATTAATTCACAAGGCTGGATTGATTATTACGATATATGGTTTAAAGCTTGATATATAAAGGTTCTTATGCATTTTGATGAAATGCGTAAGAACCTTTTTTTATATAAAAAGGAGGTTTGTTTTACACATTGTTACGCTACTTATTATAAAAGTCCGTTTACAGCGTAACAGTGTTATGTTACATTGTTATCAGGAAGGAGTGTTATACAGTTGAGTACAGATTTAATTTCAAAAAAAGATTTATTAGAACTAACTGGTATTTCATACGGACAGTTATATAGGTGGAAGAGAAAAAATTTAATACCGGAAGATTGGTTTGTACGGAAGTCAACGTTCACAGGCCAGGAAACATTTTTTCCGAAAGAAAAGATATTAGAACGTATTGATAAAATCCAAACGATGAAAGAGGATTTATCACTTGATGAATTAGCAAATATGTTTTCACCGAGCGTGACAGAAATTCTTTTAACAAAGGATGATTTGTTACGTAAGGGTATTGCATCAGAACCAGTCTTACAATTTTTTATAGAACAAACGAATAAAACGGCAGAGTTTCAATTTGCAGATATTCTTTACGTGTATATGTTAGAAGAACTTCTTCAATCAGGAGACGTTAGTTTAGAAGAGGGGAAAATGGTCTTACAAGTATTAAGTGAAAATTACGAAGCGATTAAGCATAAAAATTGTGACGTAATTATCGTTCGAAAGTTAGGGATTTCTACATGTTTCTTAGTTTCAAATGTGGATGATTTAATTTTTGAAAAGGGAACAAAAATTGTTTTACGTGAAGCGATTACGAAATATACCGAAGCATTAAAAACTAAACTGTTGTAGTGGAGGAGAAATCATGCGTACAGAAAATTTAATTATAAACGGTTACGGTACATCGAATGGCGGTGAGTTTCACAAAGTACAGCTAAACGGAAAAGGAACTGTTAATGGAAACGTTGAATGTGAGCAATTTGAATGTAATGGTTACGGTGCAGTTACTGGTGATTTGAAAAGTAGTAATGCAAGAATTAGCGGATCGGGTAAAGTTGATGGTACAGTTAGCGCAGAAATGATGCGAATCGATGGGAAAGCGACAATTACACAAGATGTAAAGGCGAACAGTTTAAAAATTGCAGGAAAAGGTACGATAGGTGGAAATGTCACCGGTGAAGAATTTAAAATCAATGGCCAAGCGACGATTGATGGTAATTGCGAGGTTGATGTTTTTTCTTCAGAGGGACAGTTTACGGTAGGTGGTTTATTAAGCGCAGATGAAATTAATATTAATATTCACGGTACATGTAGAGCGAAAGAAATTGGCGGTCAAACAATTAAAGTAAGACATAGATTGAGTACTTTTAGTAAACTTTTTAAAACAGTATTTGGCCTGCAGTTAGAGGCTGAATTGTTAGAAGGTGACAATATCGATATTGATTATGCTCACATTAAAACGGTAAGAGGAAACAATGTTACAGTAGGACCGAACTGTGAGATTGATCTTATTGAATATACCGGAGTTCTTACTGTTGATAAAAGCGCAAATGTAAAAGAAATTAGGCAGGTGTAAAGAAGGGAGCAATCGATATGGAAAATCAACATAGTCTTACTGTTAATGGATCAGGTAGCTCGGCAGGTGGAGATTATAATAAAGTGAAGATTCGCGGCGAAGGAACAATCTCTAATAATATGAGTTGTAATGATTTTAAAACGTATGGTACGAGTGAAGTACGTGGCAATATGAAAGCGAAAAATTATGTCGTGTATGGAGATAGTGAAGTACAGGGGAATATGGAGGCGGAATATGTAAAAGTATATGGCAATGCCCAAGTACAAGGTGACGGACAAATTAATAAAACAAAAGTTAGAGGTATGATAGAATTTAAAGGTAAGCTATCCGGTGATTTCGTAGATGTGAAAGGCGCTTTAAATGTGAAGGGAGATATAGAAGTAGAGGAATTATTACTAACTGGTGGTCTTGAAAGTGATGGTTTGCTTAATGCCGAAAATATTGAAATCTCACTTCGTTATGAAGGAAGTAAAGTGAGAGAAATCGGTGGGAAAAAGATTACAGTACGTAAAAAAGCGAGATTTATTCCTTTTACAAGTCATGCAGGAAGCCTTCAAACATCAATTATTGAGGGGGATGATATTTATTTAGAACATACAATAGCAGACGTAGTAAGAGGAAATCATGTTATAATTGGCCCTGGCTGTGAAATTAGTATTGTAGAATATCATACTAGTTTTAACCAAAAAGGGAATTCAGTCGTAAAAGAACACAAACAAATATAAGTAGTATGAGGGAGAGCAAGAAATATGGTTGAGAAGAATAATAAACTCGGCTTCGTTGTTGCCGGTTTATTGCTGGGTATCTTAATGGCATCAATGGATAATACCATTGTCGTAACAGCAATGGGAACGATTGTTGGTGACTTAGGAGGTCTTGAAAACTTTGTATGGGTTGTTTCTGCCTATATGGTTGCAGAAATGGCAGGTATGCCGATTTTCGGTAAGTTATCAGATATGTATGGTAGAAAGAGATTCTTTATTTTCGGTTTAATCGTCTTTATGATTGGTTCGGCACTTTGTGGTACTGCTGAAAATATTACACAGTTAGGTATTTATCGTGCCATTCAAGGTATTGGCGGAGGGGCACTAGTGCCGATCGCATTTACTATCGTTTTTGATATTTTCCCTCCAGAAAAGCGCGGGAAAATGGGTGGTTTATTCGGAGCAGTATTTGGTTTATCAAGTATTTTCGGGCCGTTACTTGGCGCATATATTACAGATTATATTAGCTGGCACTGGGTATTTTACATTAACTTACCACTTGGAATTTTAGCACTTATTTTTATTACATTATTTTATAAAGAGTCACGAGTTCATAGAGAACAAAAGATTGATTGGTTTGGCGCAATTACTTTAGTTGGTGCAGTAATTTGTTTAATGTTCGCCTTAGAATTAGGCGGACAAAAGTATGATTGGGATTCTAGCTTTATTTTAAGTTTATTTGCTGGGTTCGCTATTTTAGTAATTGCTTTTATTGTTATTGAACGAAAAGTAGAAGAACCAATCATTTCATTTGAGATGTTTAAACAACGTCTATTCGGAATGAGTACAATTATTGCCTTATGTTACGGGGCGGCATTTATGTCAGCAACTGTGTACATTCCGTTATTTATTCAAGGTGTATACGGTGGGACTGCAACAAACTCAGGATTATTGTTATTACCAATGATGTTAGGATCAGTAGTTACAGCGCAGTTAGGTGGATTTTTAACATCAAAACTTAGCTACCGAAACATTATGATTATTTCTGCTGTAATTATGCTAATCGGATTATTCTTATTAAGTACATTAACGCCAGAAACAAGTCGTATATTATTAACAATTTATATGGTTATTATCGGCTTTGGAGTTGGTTTCTCATTCTCTGTACTAAGTATGGCTGCTATTCATAACTTCGGTATGGAGCAACGCGGTTCTGCGACTTCAACGAGTAACTTCATTCGTTCATTAGGTATGACACTTGGTATTACAATCTTCGGAATGATTCAAAGAACTGGTTTCCAGGATCAATTAGAAGAAGCGTTTAAAGGTATGAGCGGGGGAATGAATACAAACGCTTTAGGAGATTCAAGAGCTATTCTATCAGAATCGGCAAGATCTCAAATTCCGCCGCAAATATTAGATAAAATTATTGAAGCTCTTTCTAGTTCAATCGTTCAGACATTTATGTGGGCGTTAGTCCCAGCAAGTTTAGCGTTCGTATTCATTTTCTTTATGGGAAATGAGCGCATGGTATATAAGAAAGAACAAAACAAGGTGAAAAGTGAAACATCAAAAGCGTAAAGAAAAAGCTCCTTTCAATTTTGAAAGGAGCTTTTTCTTATGTACGGAGTCGAATTAGCCTTCGATAATTTCGTATTCTTCGTCTGCTAATAATAAAATGTGTGTTTTCTTACCTTTGTTTTGAACTTCGATTACATCATATGTACCTAAGTCTCTTAGCTTGCTTTGAGAAGCGTTAACCATAACTTCCATAGAATCAATTAAGATATCTTCTTCAACGTATGATTCAGGTAATGCCATATCTTCAGTATCTAATACACATGTATATAGATTTTGTAAGTTCTCAGCAGTTGGGTTTTGTTCCTCAACATCAATAATGTTTTTTACTGCTTCCATATTTTCTTCGTTTACTTGATATACTTTAATTTTAGTCATTGTTTTAATCTCCTTTATAACGTAATCTTAGAGGCTGCAATTCATCCCGCAATAACGAGCAGTAGACTCCCGCCTCAAGGTGAAGAAGCAAATGATGAGGACGGCAGGAGATAACTGCCCGTAAGAGCCCGATTGGTGAGGGCTAACCATTAGTAGGAGATAAAGCTCCCCGCTAATAGAAGTTTCACTTTATTATAACGCTTTTTTGTTGAAAGATGAAATTGTTATATGTATTTATAGTGAAAAATATATTTTATTACTTATTTGAGGAACGATTAGTTTCTTAATTTGACAGGCATATGTCTGTATACTTATCTAGACTAATATTAGAGTTATATTGTCCAAGCTTTTCTTACATACCTTTCATATTATATTTATTAGGTAAAACATATAGGAAAGGAATGGAGAATCAGTGGATTGTGAGCCGAAACGTGATTGTGGGTGTTGTCAAAATAGTATATGTGAATTTTTGAAAAGTTTAGATCCTTATTCTAGGGTTGAGAGTATCGTAATAGACGGAAACGAAATAGTTGTATCCTATTTTATTTCATTTAATGAGATAAAAGGTATAGTGTCGTTTGCACAAGAAGACAGTGAGGTAATATTTGTAGATTGTTCAAGAATTGATGCGATTCGAATAGGGAAAGTTTGTAGTTGTAAAACGAAAGTTAAATTTATTGAAGATGAATTCAGTTTACTTGGAAATGTTTGTCCACATTGTTTAACTGAGGGAAGTACACTATTCTTCGATTTTAATAATCCTGAATTAAGTTTATCTTTACAGGCAACAACGATTGATCCACCTAGATGTATTGAATTTGTAGATGAGCTTGGGAATGTAGTAAAGCAAATTACTATAGTAGGTGAAGCGATTGTTTCTAAAGATTTCGCTCCGGTACCTGAACTGTTAGATTTTCGATTAATCTTATCGGATACAGCTGGGAATCCTTTGAACTTCGGATTGCTATTTATTAATTTCCTTGATATTACGTTTATCATTCTTTTCGCATCAAGGGGATACCTCAATATAACGAACTGTTTAAAAATAGAGAGTGGAACAGGTAATGTCGAAATAGAAGAGATGAAAAAAGAGATTATTAACGACAATAGTATGATGTACAATTCAATTATTAAGTTAACTAAACTATATATAAATGGTGAGACGGAATCTTATACTTCTAAGAAGGAGGTATAACGTATCTATTTCAATTAATTCTCATACACTATGCTATGTATGAGAGTTGTTACATAAAATATATTAATCGATTAAATGTATCTTGGATCCCATCGCTCTAATTCTTTAAATTTTTACTGAAACTGAGTAAAGTTTGCAGAAAGTAGGAATATTAATTCTAAATTAATGAGTAGATAAGTATGTAGCATTTTTTTATAGGAAAATCATTTCAATAGAATTAGATGTTATAATAAATTTGCATTTACGTATAATTTATAATTATTTGATATTTGAAGGTTGAGTTTCATAGACAGTTACTTAGATAATAAATAAGTGCGTATAAAAATACTAATAAAAGTTAACTCATGAAAATGTTGAGCCTAGTTGATTTTAAAGAAAGCGGGAATGTAAATGATATATGAAGCAAATATACATACAAGAAAAAAATTAGTTTCTATGTTCGAGGATTTTAATAATGTTGTTCTACTTTCTTATTTACAAGGACATATGGGCATCGCTTGGGTGAACAATCTTGAAAACCCGACAGTAGCACAGATTACGGTAGGAATTTTCACATTTTACGCTGGGGATCCAAATGCGAAAGAGACAGAAGAGTTATTACGTAACATCCCTGAAAGAATTTTGGTAATCGTAAATAGTGATGAATGGAAAAAGCGTTTAGAAACATTCCACGAAATAAAAATAGATAAGTTTTTACGGTATAAATTCAAACGGAATCCAGAATTGTTTAATCATACAAAATTACAATCTTTTATATCGGCACTTCCAAAAGGGTATGAATTAAGAAAGATAGATGAGCATATCGCGAATAACCCATCATTACACAAGGTTTCTGAAGATTTTATAAGCCAATTCCGTTCAATAGATGATTATGTAAATCAAGGTATAGGGTATTGTATTTTGTATAATGGAGAAGTTGTATGTGGTGCATCATCATATAGTATTTATGATGATGGTATTGAAATTGAAGTTGCTACTGACCCGAATCATAGAAAAAAGGGATTGGCAACTGTAGTTAGTGCAGCGTTAATATTGGATTGTTTAGAAAATGTGAAATATCCAAACTGGGATGCAGCCAATAGCACTTCTGCTAAACTAGCTGAAAAATTAGGATATGTTTTTGATAAGGCGTATGATACTTATTTTGTGAATAATAGGTGAATAAACGGTGTGTGTACAAATTATAAAACGTCATAAGGCTAGCCAACCTTATTAAATTAATGTTTATTAGACTTGTTTTCTATAATCGCAAATATAAACTATCCGAAGGTGATTTTACCAAAGTTAAAGGCATTGAAACAGATGTTAATTAATGAAGTTAAGGGAAAGAATGACAATCAGATTGGTTCTATTAGAAGAATTGATAAATTCTATTGATAAATTCTATTGATAAATTTGAAAAAAAGAAACAATATCAATGGTAAGATTGAGGGAGTTCGCAAAATTTTGGGTATAAAAACCGACTTTTTTAAGTCGGTTTTTATTTTTTTACTAATAGAGTACCGCCAATATTGATTTTTTGTTGTATAGATAGTATTAAGTGAAAAAAATTACTCTTCCATTGCTATTGAATATAATGAACACATCAGTGCCTACTTCCACGATGAGGGTTCAGAAATTCTCTTTTTATATAGGTAGATACATATAAAGGCTCAATATATTTAGTTGTGAGTGTTTAACTAACAATAAACTTGCTATTTTTTTTGTAAATGATGAAAGTAACTATTATATGAACCCACGCATTAATAGAATAGATACATATACAGTATAGAGAGTTAAAAAACTCCAAAATATTGTATAAAGGAGATTATAAAATATGAGTGAACAATGCCCAATTAATGTACCATGTCAGGTAGCGGGACAAACCCAAACACCATTAAGTGATGCTGCAGCAACACCAATTGTTACTCCAGGAACACCAATCGTAAAAATACCAGTTGTATTAGCAGAAAGAACAATTCAAATTGTTGTAGAATCTGATATTTCATTAGATCCTCCAGCAACTGAGATTAAACGTGTGTTAAAAAATGTATTTTTAACACAATGTAAGTTAGTTCCTGTAGCATTTACTCCGGTAGTTGGTACACCTTACCGCCGAGTTACAAGAGGAAAATTATTTGTACAAGGGTATATTCGTAAAAATATTGAATATGCAAATGATGAGTGTAATGGAGTTCTATATGACCGCATTGCAAATGTTCCATTTTCTGGTTTTGCAGATCTAACAGAAGCTGATTTCCTATCACTAGCTTTAGTAGCTTCTTCCTCAGACACTACTTCTCATTTTATTAATCCTAACAACGGTGATTTACCACGTTTAGACAAATATTTCTTCGAAAATGCAGTTTTTTATAACGAACAACCATATTGTGAATTAGTAAGCGCTCAATTTTTCGAATTAGACTTTTCCCCTTGTCCAACAGAATTAAACGAGCCATTTGGAACTCTTCGTGAAAAAATTGTACTAGATCTTACTTTAAAAGTTTTACAAGTACAACAAGTACGAGTATAAAACTAAAAAAGCATTGTCTTTAATAAAAAGACAATGTCTTTTTTATTATTATAAAACATATATAATGATGAAATGGTCGCGTACAAAAAGCATATTTTTATGAATTTCATCAGATGGGGGAATGGTGATGAATAAGCCATGGGTTGGTAAGGAAATATGGAACAAAGTTTACAAATGGAAAATGCTGAATGGTCAAGATGATTCGCGTGAAATAAGAGAAAAAAAGAAAAGTAAAGAAACAGAGTCAAAAAAAGAAGATAAAGTAATTGGGATAGAGCAAGAAAGTGAAGAAACTGAATTAAAAAAAGAAGATAAAGCAATTAAATCAGAGAAAGAAAGTAAAGAAACAGAGTCAAAAAAAGAAGATAAAGTAATTGGAATAGAGAAAGAAAGTGAAGAAACTGAATTTAAAAAAGAAGATAAAGCAATTGAATTAGAGGAAGAAAGTAAAGAAACAGAGTCAAAAAAAGAAGATAAAGTAATTGAATTAGAGGAAGAAAGTGAAAAAACTAGATCAGCAAAAGAAGATAAAGTAATTGAATTAGAGGAAGAAAGTAAAGAAACAGAGTCAAAAAAAGAAGATAAAGCAATTGAATTAGAGAAAGAAAGTGAAAAAACTAGATCAGCAAAAGAAGATAAAGCGAATGGATTAGAGGAAGACGAGGTGAAAATTGAATTAGCAAAAGAAGATGAAGAAACCGAATCAGAGAAAGAAGAAATAGTAATTGAATCAAAGAAAGAAAGTGAAGAGACTGAACCAGCAAAAGAAGATGAAGAAACCGATTCAGAGAAAGAAGAAGTAGTAATTGAATTAGAGAAAGAAGAAGTAGTAATTGAATCAGAGAAAGAAGAAGAAGAAGTAGCAATTGAATTAGAGAAAGAAAATGTAGCAATTGAATTAGAGAAAGAAGAAGTAGTAATTGAATTAGAGGAAGAAAGTAAAGAAACAGAGTCAAAAAAAGAAAATGTAGCAATTGAATTAGAGAAAGAAAGTAAAGAGACTGAACCAGCAAAAGAAGAAGTAACAAATGAATCAAAGAAAGAAAGTATAGATTTAGGATCAAAAATAGAAACTTCAGTGCGTTCAATAATAGTGAAAACTCCATTTTCTATTATTTCGGATGTGACTAGTTTTATAAAATTTCCTAATATTAATGTAAAAAAACAAGAAGCATTTGTATTTCGTAATGAAAAAGATGCTAGGGGTCGTGAACTGGATGCTAAGTTATTAACTACAGTGCAACATTATCATGGAGAAGTTAATTGTAATTTAGTTTCTTCAAATCTTCATGAAAAGAGAGTGCTTTTAGAATTTTCTAATCAAAAAGTAAAAGGGAATATGGAAGAGAATTGGATAGGCACATCTTCGTGGATTCCTATCCACGGTATAATATTAGAGAAGGAAGATGAAGCAGACGTAAATAATTATATAACTGGGAAACTACTAATAGAAATAGGGAGATATAAAGGTGAAATTAGCTTACAAGAAAAGGTGGTATTTAAAGAAAAAGTTATAGGAATAAAAGAGGTATCACAGGAAATTATTTTGACCAAAAAAGAATTCTTATTGCCAAAAATAATAAAGAAAGGACATAATCCATCTATAATTGAAAAAGGGAGCTTACTTGTAGAGGGCTATATATTTCAATGTATTGAATTTATTTCAGAACAAAGTACATCTCATGATAAGCTCTATCAGTTAATGCAAAATATTGTATTGGAATTGACTATCCAATTATTACAAGAACAGGAAGTTCGTGTGCGGATTACATAAATAATCATATCTCCATTAATTAGCTAAAAATTTCTTCAGGAGTATGTAATAGAGAAATTTTAAAATAGTGCTGGCAAGTTTGCAAACGAGCTAGCTAATAAGGCGTGGGAAAAGATGTGAACTATAACTGATGGATCGATTGAAAATACTAGTTATTAAGATAGATGAAACGGATAAATCTTTGTTAAAACATGAGGTGTAATACAATGTGTATCCCCTTTAATTATAGAAAACTCACAACTTAAAAAGTAATACATGTTTATCATAAGTTTTTAAACACCAATTATATTTTTTTAGAATAATTGGATGGACAACCTCTTGCGTAGTATCGACTTCAGTAAAACCGTATTTTTTATAAAAGTTTTTTAATTCCTCGAAAGGGAGACAAAATACATTTTGAATATGTAATTCCTTCGCTGTTTGTACTAAAAATAAAACGAGTTCTCCGGCTAATTGTAAGCCTCTAAATTTAGGAAGTATGAAAATACCACCCATTTCAATAGTATCTTCATCAATTTGAACTAAACGACCTACACCTGCAAACTCGCCGTTGTATGTAATAATCGCAACTTTATCCCGTTTTAAATCACTTGGTACAAATCCTATTGATTCGTATTGATTATTAATCCATTCTAAATCTTTAGAAGTAGCTAGTTGTATACTCATAAGTAATCCCCTTTGGAAAAGTATTAATATTCTCATTATATATAGCTCAATAACTAGTGAAAAGAGGATAAATCAAAATCATTTTTCTTAGCAGTTCAAGTTTTGAGGAAGAGTGCATACAATATAAAGTACTTTCCCTTTCTTCATTCTTGTTTTACGTATATAATTTAAAAGTAATATTTTTATTTTATTTTTTTATATATTTATAACAGAATAGAGGTTTAAAAATGGGCGTTAAAATCATTACGGATAGTGCGGCAGATTTACCGGTAGAATTGCTGCAAGCATATGATATAGATTTAATTCCACTCCGTGTATATGATGAAGCAGAAACAGAGTATTTAGATGGGGTTACATTAAAATCAGTTACATTACTGCAAAAAATGAGAGAAGGCGCAGTTTATAAAACGTCATTGCCTTCACTTGAAACATTCCAAGAAAAATTTGTTTCCTATGCAAAGGAAGGTAACCCTTGTATATATTTAGCCTTTTCATCTGAATTGTCTGGTACATATCAATCGTCAGTTCTCATTAAAGAAGAAGTGAAAGAAACATACACTGATTTAAATTTAGAAATTATTGATACAAAATGTGCCTCACTCGGTCAAGGTATTGTCGTATTAGAAGCTGCCAAAATGGCAAAAGAGGGCGCGTCAAAAGAAGAAATCTTAAACCGTGTCGCTTTTTTAATGGAGCATATGGAGCATATCTTCACTGTAGCTGATTTACAGTACCTTGTAAGAGGTGGCCGTTTAAGTAAAGTAGCTGGTTTCATCGGTGGTTTGCTAAATATTAAGCCAATTCTAAATGTGGATGAAGGAAAACTTGTACCACTTGAAAAGGTAAGAGGGAAAAAGAAAGTATTAAGCCGAATTGTTGATATTATGGAAGAGCGTGGGAAAGACCTTAAAGGTCAAACAATCGGTATGACACACGGCGACGACTTAGAAACAGCCGAAGCATTAAAGGCATTAATTACTGAAAGATTCGGCTGTGAAGTATTTATTGTAAATACAATTGGAGCAGCAATCGGAGCGCATACAGGACCAGGTGCGTTAACATTGTTCTTCTTAAATGAAGTAGAGTAAAGGATTGATCTTTTGATCAATCCTTTTTTGTTCTGAGCTAATTGTTTAAGTGAAAAATGGATTGTATACCTATTTAGCAGCTTTTTCTCTCACAGGTATGAAGTTAGATAGGAAACTAGTAACGGCTTCTCCAACATATCTTACTTTTCTGCATTTTGAATTGTTTTTAGGTCTTACAATCACGTTTACTATCCTTTCTTGTCACAATATGAGAATTTCGTATGCTAGGCAAAATAAAAAAGCAAAAGCCAATGTCCTTATCGTATGGAAATTGGCTTTTGTTTATTTTTGTTATAGAAACTGATTAACTGGAAAGTCAAGATTAATAGTGGTATGGCGCAATATTGATTTATGGGATTTCGCTTTCTTTGAAAACAAACGCATTAAAACAGCAGCTTCTAAGGATGCACTAGATAAAGCATTTTCATCTTCTCTACCAATAAGTACTACATCTTGTATAACAAGCCAAGAGCCAGCACGATTATAAAAGGGAGCTAAAGACGGTTTACATGTAAATATACCGAAATCTATATCGCTTTGTTTTTCAATCCATTCGGTAGCGGCAGTAACTGTATGTAAACCTAAACCTTGACCATGATAATCTGGATCAGTCGCTACACAACTCAGTCCGGCTATATTAAATGATTGTCCATTATGATGAATAGTTTTGCGCACTACACCTGCATAGCTGACTAATTTTCCATCTATGTAGGAATAAAATGAGCGTACATTAAATTCTTTAAGGTGAGTTTCTGGAATTATTTCCTCAGGCAGGGAATCGGAATCTGGCCAAACCCGCTGTAGCATTACAGCAATTTCGCGTCGTAATGCATCAGATGCTTGATTATAGTCGGTTGATTGTACAATATGAGTTGTCATAAGTTATTTTCTCACTTTCTACTATGTGTAAATTATATATATCGGTAAAGTTAGCATTTTTAGATTGTTAGATTTATATTTGTATGATTATATATTTAAGTATAATCTTTGGCAATATCCTCACAATCTTAAAATATATATTTATGTGATTTTTTTTGATAAGTGCCGAAAAGGGTGTTTGAAATATTAACTGTAGCTTGATAGGCATACACGTCTGCAGGATCAGACATATTGATAAATGTAAGGGTAGGGCCAATCAAAATATTGAGGGTTAGTAAAATCTCTAGAATAGCTTCCGTCGAAGCGACTTCGTGCTCATCACGTGCGGCAGTAGTGAAGCCATCCACCCTATATTATTGGGGGAACAGGGCGGAAGGAGGTTACGATATTGCTGTAGGGTTCCAGACGGACTTGCACATTCGCTCCAGCGTTTGCAAGTTGCGTCACGGCATTTAAAATAGTGGAGCTTCTACCTGATCTGACGGCTGTATTATAGATCACGACTAGTGGAAGAATCGGATCAGTAGGGATATATTGATTGAGATTCGCGACATGATAGATTGTTCTCGGTATGATGGTCGCAGACAGCGTAATGCCATCTCTAGTGACACCAGTTAGCGTCGTCCCGTTAAATGAGGTGAGTTTGTACGTAAGCGTTCGATGGTGTTTCATATTTGTTCCTCCTTTATAGTAGATTTAATTTATTTTATGCTTGTCCAACAAATCAGTGTGGACACTTACATCATTTTATAAATATCTGAAACTTAAAAAGAGCACTTCGTAAAAGTGCTTTCATGGCGATGTCCATTTCATAAATAAATACAAAATATCATATGTAATTAGTATTTATTGAGCTTGCTTTTTCTAAATGAAAAAGCAGTTAGTAAAAACTAATATTAGTCTGAATGTTTAGATGTGTTGGAATTTAAATAATTCATATATAATTGTGTAGGGAGTAAAGTGTTGTAACCATTTGTAAAAATAAGAGGCTACTCAAATTAAGCCGCATTTACTATTAGTAGGTTTAGGTTCATCTAAACAAGAACCGTTTATCTATCAAAATTTATAAGATTTGAATGTTTCTCTATCTATTGGTGTCGGAGGAACGATTGATATTTTATCTGGCACTGTAAAAAGAGCAATAAAAATGATGAGAGATACAGGGACAGAATGGTTATATAGATTGATCTCACAGCCGAAAAGAATAAAAAGACAACTCGTACTTCCAAAGTTTTTAATATCAGTTATGGGGGAGAGGATTAAAGGGGTTACAAATTGATAAAGGGGACTACATACATGAACAGAATCGGCATTATCGGAGCAATTAGTCACTGAATATGCACCTCATTGTACAGAAATGGAAGGAGCGGCAATTGGACATGTTGCTCATATAAATGACATACCATTTCTAGTTTTGAGATGCATTTCTGATAGTGCAGATGATTCAGCGCAGGTTTCATATGATGATTTCGTGAAAACCGCAGCGAATTATTGTTCAGAAATTATTGTTGAAATGCTTAAAAGTAAATCGAGTAAAACTGTATTGTAGTTTATACGTAAAGAATGGGAGAGAAAGTTATGTTACAAGCACTAATTTTCGATATGGATGGAACTTTATTTCAAACAGACAAAATTTTAGAGTTATCACTGGATGATACATTTGATCATTTACGCTCACTACAATTATGGGATGCGGAAACACCTATTGATAAATACCGTGAAATTATGGGTGTTCCTTTACCTAAAGTTTGGGAAGCGCTATTACCTGATCATTCAAATGAAGTAAGAAAACAAACAGATGCTTATTTTTTAGAGAGATTAATTGAAAACATAAAGAGTGGGAAAGGTGCTTTATATCCGAATGTAAAAGAAGTTTTTAATTATTTAAAAGAAATTGGTTGCTCAATTTACATAGCTAGTAATGGTTTAACGGATTATTTAAAAGCAATCGTATCTCATTATGATTTAGAGCAATGGGTTACTGAAACTTTTAGTATCGAACAAATTTCATCGCTTAATAAAGGTGACTTAGTAAAAAATATTTTGAAAAAATATGATTTAAAAGGGGCAGCGGTAGTTGGAGATCGTTTATCTGATATTAACGCTGCAAAAGATAATGGTTTAATTGCGATTGGATGTAATTTTGATTTTGCACAAGAAGAGGAACTTGCTCATGCTGATTTAGTAATTGCTGATTTAATGGAACTGAAGGGGATATTACCAGAATTGAAGAATACGTACATAACAAAATGAATAAGTTCACATTCAAATGAATGCTCAGGATGATATATTCTTGGGCATTTTTATTTTTCAAAAAGATACATTTGGATAGAGAAAGTGGGGGAGTAAGCTGGAAAATATACAAATAAAACGAATTGAAGATTTACTAAAATATGAGATCAATCTCCTTGTCGAAGAAAGTACAGAAGAAGGATTTAACTTCCTAATAAAATTAATAAATGAATATGAAAGTAAAAGAAATATATTTAGTAAAACGGGCGAATGTTTATATGGCGTTTTTCGAGGTGATACGTTAATTGGTATTGGAGGATTAAATCAAGATCCAAATACGAAAGGTTTAAAGATTGGCCGATTAAGAAGGTTTTATATTTCAAAGGATTATCGGCGCATCGGATTAGGGAAGTTGTTATTAAAGCAACTATTAAGACATGCGGAAAAGTATTTTCACGTTGTGGTTCTACATACGGATACGAAGCAAGGTGATGAGTTTTATTGCGCAAATGGATTTGTAAAAGGAGAATCTTATAAAGGTTCAAGTCACTTTATAAGATTGTAGAAAGGTCCCATACTCATGTACGGAACCGTTCTTAAGCAATTACATCTTAACATTCATTTGTTTCAATAATCCCTTCGGATCACCTTTTACATAATAAAAATGCGGATTATTCTCATCGTCGTAAAGCATAATATAAGGTTTTTCATTAAGTGGAAGAAGGATGAGTACTTCATCAATTGTTGTATGTAACCATTGATTTGTAATAGAAACAGGCTTAGATAAAGGGATTTTTATCATATGTCCATCTTTCGGAACGACATTTAAGTTTTTGAATGGACCGGTAATTGATTTTGCAAATTGAACTGCTTCTTTTTGAATAGCCGCATCTAAAGATTGCTTTTGGACTACCATTTCTTTTTTGCAATCAAATACTTCAATTTGTTTATTTGTATTTGCGAGCGCATTTGTTGATAATAAAAAGAAAAGCAAAGTAATGACTCCTATTTTTTTGAACATGAAACAACACCTCACACTTACTATACCCTCAAATGTTGTAAATATTTTTCTGTCACATTCATGTAACAAAGAAGTTGTATGATAAAATTGATATTTGTTTATAGGTAATGGAGGAAATGTAATGAAAGTATTAATCGCAGATGATGAACAAGATATGCTGAAAATTTTAAAAGCGTATTTTGAAAAAGAAGGCTTCGAAGTTTTATTAGCGAAGGATGGAGAGGAAGCACTTCAAATATTTTACGATGAGAAAATTGACTTAGCTATTTTAGATTGGATGATGCCGAAAAATAGTGGTATTACTGTCTGTCAGGAAATAAAAAAGAATTCAAGTGTGAAAGTATTAATGCTTACTGCGAAAAGTGAAAGTGAAGATGAATTAGTAGCTCTTCAAAGCGGGGCAGATGAGTATGTAAAAAAACCATTTCATCCAGGAGTGCTAATAACCCGAGCGAAAAAGCTTGTGCAGCATGAAGATGTTATTCAAGTTCAAGATTTAAAAATAGATTTCACCAAAAATAAAGTATATAAAAATGAGAAAGAATTAGACATTACAAAGACAGAATTACAATTAATAAAGTGCTTTTTAAATCATAAAGGCACGATTTTAACACGGAAAAAGTTGTTAGATATCGTCTGGGGATTTGATTATTTTGGGGAAGAGCGAACGGTTGATACGCATGTAAGAAGATTACGTAAAAAAATAGGAGAAAATATTATAAAGACACATCGTGGTTTAGGATACAGTTTGGAGGAAGAGTGTGAATAAGCTCGGTAAAAAGTTATTTTTCAGCATTTCTTTAACAGTCATCCTTATTTTTGTCATCTCTTTATTATTAATTAACTATTTTTTACCAAAATATAATGTGCACAAAACACGTGAAAGCTTAGAAGGCATTACAGCGGAAATACAGTCGATACCGCGTGAAGAACTGGATGATGCTATAAATCGCATTGAAAATGAAGGTAATGTTACGATTGCATATACATCAATAAATAATTCAGAAGATGCTATTAATGAAGAATTACGCATGCAGCTTACAAAAAAGAGAGTTGCATTGAATAAACTTTGGATTACAAAAGAAGAAATTACGAAAGTGAAGAACCTCGGACAATCGAATAAAATATATGATCAAGAAAAGATAAAATCTAGTTTTTTTGCGAAATACATTGCGAAAGATGATATGTTGATTTTAGTAGGAGTTTCTATCGCACATTCCAATGAAGTAATTAAAACGCTTAACTCATTTTATTTATACATTTTGGGATTCTCACTATTTCTTATTATCGTGCTTGTTTGGATTCTTTCAAAAACAATCACTACTCCACTGAAAGAATTGAGTGATGTCGCAGAAGATATTTCACGTCTGAAATTTAAACGGACGAAAGTTAAAACGAATGATGAAATAGGTGATTTAGCAAATAGTATTAACATCATGAGTGATAAATTACATGAAGCACATCAAGATTTAACAGATCGAAATGACCACTTAAAACGATTTATGGGCGATGTAACTCATGAATTAAAAACACCAATCGCATTAGTAAAAGCATATTCTATGGGAATAAAAGATGGTTTAGATGATGGCACATATGTTGATACAATCATTAAACAAACAGATCAAATTTCAAATTTAATTGAAGAGTTATTGCGATTTTCTAAACTAGAAAGAGATATTTTACAAAAAGAAGAATTCCCTATTGAACCACTAGTCCAAAGTATAATAGATAAGCATAAAATTGAACTGGATTCGAAAGAAATCAAGTTGCAAGTGAACTATAATGCTGGTGACGCGATTGTTTATGCTGATTTAAATAAAATGAGAATGGTCTTTCAAAATTTAATCTCTAATGCGATAAAATATACAACGAATCAAAATATAAAAATCACATTAGAAGAGAAAAATGACGTTGTGTATTTTCAAATTCAAAATGGTATTGCTGCTGAGGGCGTTAAAGAGATAGATAAAATTTGGGAACCTTTTTACGTATTAGAATCTTCTCGTAGTAAAGAGAAATCAGGTACTGGATTAGGACTAGCGATTGTAAAAAGTATTTTAGAAAGACATGGATTTGAATACGGGGTTTCGGTAGTAGATGGGGAAATACAATTTTATATGTATATAGAAAGGAACTAATTGTTATTAGTTCCTTTTCTTTTATATAAAAAGATTTGATAGTTCTACAAATTTCTCAACTTTTTATAAATTATAAACTGAATTTTCTGTATTTTTGATGTATAGTAAGAGAAGGAACATATGGGGAGGGAAGGGTATGAAGAAAAAGAAATTAGCAATTACACTTTCAGCTATAGTATCTTTAACAATTACTTCAGGGGTTTCTAGTATAACTGCACATGCGGAAAATAAGGAAGGGAGCTTCGTAAAAGAGAATAATGTTAAGTTAAATGGTCAAGTTTCAGAAGCTTTAATGTCAAACACGAAAATTGAATTAGAAAATGGGATGACGAAACCAATCTATTCACTTGATGAAGCCATTGTAGAAAATCTATTTGTAGAGACAGAAGTTGATAGTGATCGAGATGGTAAAAAAGATCGTGTATCAGTAAAGGTTATGCGTCCAAAGACGAATCCAGATGTGAAAGTTCCTGTTATTTATGAAATGAGTCCATATCGATCTGGATTAAAAGACGTTCCTGTTTATAATGTTGATGAAGAATTGTATGCGTATGAAGGAAAACCGTATGGGGCAGTTAATCTTGGTTCATACGGCAATTATTATGTTCCGAGAGGATATGCAGTTATTTTAGGTGAAAGTATCGGAACTGGAAAATCAGATGGATGTCCGACAACTGGAGATGAACAAGAAATACTAGGGACGAAGTCTGTCATTGATTGGGTAAATGGTCGGGCAAAAGCATATACAGAGGATGGTAAGGAAGTAAATGCAAATTGGTCTACGGGCAATGTAGGAATGACAGGAGTTTCTTATAATGGTACGTTACCGAATGCTGTCGCAACGACTGGAGTTGAAGGGTTAAAAACAATTATTCCAATCGCAGCGATTAGTAGTTGGTATGACTATTATCGTGCAAATGGGGCAGTAATTGCGCCAGGTGGATATCAAGGAGAAGATACAGATAATATGGCAGAAGCAGTACTAACAAGAAAGAACCCTGAAGTTTGCGGGCAAATTATTAAAGAACTAACAGCTGGACAAGATCGTAAAACAGGCGATTATAACGACTTTTGGGATAAACGTAACTATGTAAAAGATGTGAAAAATGTGAAAGCAAGTGTATTTGTAGTTCATGGGCTAAATGATTGGAATGTAAAAACGAAGCAATTTTCACAGTGGTGGGAAGCTCTTGGCGAAAATAATGTTCCTCGTAAAATGTGGTTACATCAAGGTGGACACGGCGGAACATCAAGTAATAACTGGCAACAAACGCAAAATAAATGGTTCGATTATTGGTTATATGGGATTGAAAATGGAATTATGGCTGAACCGATGGTAGATGTACAACGTGAAAATAAATCGTGGCAAAAAATAAAAAATTGGCCAGATCCAGCGGCTGTACCATCAAAAGTCCGTATGTATTTAAGTAATAAAGCAATCAATTTGCCATTAAGTATGGGATCAGTAAACAATGTTTTCTCATTAGTAGATGATGCTAAAATAAAGTCAAATCAACTAGTAGAAAACCCTGAGTTAGAAATAGCGAATCGATTAGTATATACAATGCCTGTACTGCAAAAAGATATGCGAATAAGTGGTACGCCTAAGATTTCAATAACAGGAAATATTGATCGATCTGTTTCAAATTTAACAGCTTTACTCGTTGATTATGGCGGAGCGAAGCCTGAAATTGTAACGAGAGGTTGGATGGATCCGCAAAACTTAAATAGTATAGAAAATTCAACAGCGATTCAACCTGGTAAAGATTATACATTTACATGGGACATGCAGCCAGATGATTACGTATTTAAAGCAGGACATCAAATAGGAGTCGTCTTAATCGCAAGTGATTACGATTATACAATTAGACCGAAAGCGGGCACGAAGCTTACAGTAAAATTGAGTGAAGTGACATTGCCGATTGTGAAATAAAGGGTTTTTGATGAAGAGCTTACTATAGTAAGCTCTTTATTTATAATCAGAATTTTCAAGTTTTATATGTTCAATCGCTAGGGAATATTATACAATGCAAATATATTATATAGAAAGTGAGTGATATATTATGACAGTCAGCTCTTTCGAATTTTCATTAAAATTTGAGGTACGGAAAGATTAAGTAAATTAGAATCTTCCGTACATATAAAACGGAGGAGAAAATAAATGTTTAGTTTTTATAGTAGACTTTGTACGGAACTTTATGATTACACAAAACCTGTCGGTTACTCTTTGAATGGTGATATTGAATATTATCAAGAACGTTTAAAAAGTTGTAAAGGAACAATTCTTGAAGCAGCGGTAGGATCGGGGCGTGTCATTATTCCATTTCTTGAAGCTGGTTTTAAAGTTGATGGGATAGATTATTCGCCTGAAATGCTAGATTCTTGCCGAAAGCGGTGTAAAGAGAGAGGCTTAAATCCTAATTTATATGAAGGAAGCTTACAACAATTTTCACTACCACATAAATATGAGGCAATTATCATTCCTACTGGATCCTTTTGTTTAATTGAAAATCGTGAGGATTCTATAAACGCTTTGAAATGTTTTTATGAACATCTTAATCTAGGCGGGCGTTTAATTGTAGATCTTGCGCTTCCATATGACTGGAAGACGGGTGAGATTCATACATCGATTTTTTCTTTGCCAAGCGGGGACGGGATTACATTAGAAAATAAATCAATTGAGATAGATTGGCTGAACCAAGTTACCCTATCATATTTAAAATATGAAAAATGGAGTAAAGGACAGTTAGTACAAACTGAACTACAACGTTTTGCAATGCGGTGGTATGGAATAGAAGAGTTTAGACTCCTTTTAGAAAGTATAGGTTTCTCTAACATTACTTGCTCTGCTGAATATGTTTATGAAAAAGCACCGTCAAATGCAAATCAAATTATTACTTTTGAGGCTGTGCGAAACGAATAATGTAGGAAATACTCATGAAAATAAGGCAATCGATACAACATCGACTGCCTTATTTTCAATTTTAGGATATGTTTTATTGGATTGTTTATAGAGAAAAATCGGAGGAAAACCAATGAAATTCATATTAATATTCGGCCCACAAGCAGTCGGGAAAATGACAGTTGGACAAGAATTAGCGAAACTAATAGATTTGAAAATTTTTCATAATCACATGACCATTGATTTAGTAAGTCCATTTTTTGATTACAGTACAAAGGAAGCAAAAAGATTAGTAAGTTTGTTTCGTAATGAAATATTTGAAGAAGTGTCTAAAAGTGATTTATACGGAATGATTTTTACATATGTATGGGCATTTGACTTTCAATCTGATTGGGATTATATAAATCATGTAGTAAGCATTTTTGAATCAAAAGGCGCAGCAGTATATTTTGTAGAACTTGAAGCAGAAATTGGTGAAAGATTAGAGCGTAATAAAAGTCCCCATAGATTAGAACATAAACCAAAAAAAGAGATATTGAATGGTCCGAAAAAAATTTAAAAGAAACGATGAAAAAACATAGATTAAACTCTCTTCATGGTGAAATCGAAAAAGAAGAGTACATAAAAATTAATAATACTCATTTGAGTGCTAAAGAAGTAGCTGTAATGATTAAGGAGAAATTTCGATTATAAAATACTTAAATGCTGTTACGTTTTCATTGTCCAAGCTTTTTCTTAATAAACACATATACTATTTATATTAAGGACGGTCACTAATTTATTGAGAAACCGTCATTTATATATAAATGACAACTTCAGAAGGAAGGTAAGAAGAATTTGGAAAACGAACAGCCAGGAAGAATTGAAAATCAAGTGTATTCTAATCGAGTATTAAGATCAGAATTTGATGAGAATTGGGCAACTTGTATTTCGAAAAGTGGATATGTAATATATACGGCTACAAGTGACAATGCGGAAGTAGTAGTTTTACTTTCTGATGGTTCAAGAAAATTATTAATCTTTGAAAAAGGCGGTAAAGTAATAGTAGGCGGTGGTGGAACAAGCCATTATAGTAAACCGCATATTGCAAGAGATATTTAATGTGAAAAATGTTAATCGAGAAGATGCTTGTAGTCTTTAATTTATATATATATAAATATCTATCATAAAGTAAGTTTTTGTTTTAGATTCTGGCGTTTTTTGTAACAAAAATAAGATGAAAAGATCTTTAACGTATAAAGGTCTTTTTTGTTTTATTCACAAATAAAATTAATGGAGGTGAGCTAATAATGAAAAATAGTGGAGTAACCTATGTTCTTTCGGGAGTTCTCCTATTCGGTCTTACATATATAACTTCCGCAATTTACGCGGGTTCATTAGAAATTTGGGATAGACCAAGCGGAAAATTCTTTACTGCATTTTATGAAATCCAGGGTACAATTTTATCGGTAATTTCAATTTGTTTTATTATAGCAGGGATATACTGTATACATAAAAAAGTGTAGTGAAAAACAATCAGCCTTTCATGTACTATACATGAAAGGCTGATTGTTTTTATGTGTTGAAGGAGTCTTTTAGAAGAATTGTAGTTTTTAGATTGATAGTTAAAATTGTAACAGCTTATGTATAATTAATATCATTTTGTCAAATGAATGTCACATAAAAGTCTTATAGTGTATATAGAAAGTGAAACATACACAAATCAGGAGATGAAATGATGAAAAAAGCGTTACAATATATATTTATATTACTTACGTTATTTACCTTAAGTTATGTAATTCATACCAACTATGAAAAGCATAAAGAGATTAAAAATAATAAACAAGTAATTAGTGAAGTTGCAAAGAGGTATGATATTCCAGATTGGATACCATTATCAATTGCGGATCATGAAACAAAATTTAACCGAAAAGCAATAGGAGATAACGGAACATCTTTCGGATTATTCCAATTACATCGTGGTGGATTAGCACCAGCACAATTATCGGAAGAGAGTTTAGTGGATTCACGTATAAATACAACGATAGCAATTTCAAGTATGGTCAAATCGTATGAGCGTGGTGTGAAAAAAGGACTGCAGGATTGGGAGTTGCTTAAATATGTTGCTAATACATCAGGGTGGCCAGGAAACTTGGGGGGAGAATGGACAGATAATAATACGAAATATAATAAAGGGCTAGAACAATCCTATCAATTATATAAAAAAGAGAAGTAGATATAAAAAGGCATTTTCAATTTGGGGAAATGTCTTTTTTATGTTATAGTATAAAAGTGTTTGGGCGTTATGTTATTTCGATATATCTTCAAATTTGTTATGTAGTATTTTTATATTAAATAACTACTAAAATCATTTTTTTATATAAGGAGTAAGAAGTAGGTAGGGAATATGAAAAATATAGATTTTATACTAGAAAGTGATGAAACATTAAAACCGTCAGAACGATTAGTACTATTATTATTAGAGAAGCATAGAATGTTATATACGAACGATCTATTAGCCCTTTCAAATTTATCATATAAAACATTAACAGATTCACTAACAGCACTCGTTTTAAAGTCTTATGTTTTAAAGGATACAGGTAAGGGAAGAAGGCAGAATTGTTATAGATTAGTATGATAAGAGTACCGTTATAGACGCTTGCTACATATGGATTTTTCAAATGTAAGGATAAAATTCATTTTGGTTTT
>NZ_JAFEMR010000038.1:0-32588 GCF_016892495.1 Bacillus sp. RIT 809
ATTAGCTATTTTTTATATAGTTAAAATAACTCCTTTTTAACTAAGTATATCAAGTTGTAACTGCTATAATTACTTAAATTATATTAAAAAATTATTTTATAAGTATAACATTTTCAGTCACGTTAACACTCGATAGTCGAATTATTGAATATAATCGACAAAATTCTACTATTTACGTATTAAAAAATTGATGTTTTAATAAAGGTGCAATTGGTATGACCACTCGAGGGGGAGAAGATTGCAATAATAAATGTTCACTAAAGTTGCAAGTAATATTATGTCGAAATTAATTATCGTAATATTCGTTCATTTCTAAAAGGGTCTAGAATCTCAAAAGTATCACATTTGAAAAAAGTGTTTTAAGTTTCTACATAGCAGAAATGATTTTATTCCGTAATAAAAGTATAAGCAATGTACAGTATAATTTCATCTTTTGTAATCTTGTAGGGCCTTGCCGACAAAACTAGGAGAGATATTATGAACTTATTATCAAAAAGGTCATGGCAGGGTTAGCTTTAGGAACAATGAGTTTATCTATCTGGGCTCCTGTAAGTCAAGCAGCAACTCCAGAGAAAAATCAATATTATACTATTCATTTGACAGCTAATTCAAATATAGGTGATGAACTTTTATTGTTTACTTGTGAAAAACATAGTATTTAAATGAGGGGGAAGTAAGGTCCTTACATTCTATAAAAAGTAAATAATAACGAGGGTTTAACACTCTCTATCCGAAAGAATTCTCCTTCCTCAAGTATGTGCAAGAAAAGAGCCTAGCGTTAGGTCGTTCAAGATGTATGTATAAGATTATAAACAGACAATAGTGAAGAGGTGTACGGAATGAAAAATAAAATAATTAAAGGTTTTTTAATAACATCAATAGTAACTGGGGCGACTATTCCTATCAATACTCTCGCAATGCCAATCGTTCAGGCAGAAACGCAACAAGAGAATACGGATATTTCCTCATCCTTACGAAAATTAGGTGCACAATCTAAATTAATCCAAACATATATTGATCAAGCTTTAATGAGTCCTAATGTACAGCTTGAGGAAGTCCCAGCTTTAAATACAAATCAATTCCTAATCAAGCAAGATATGAAGGAATGGTCATCAGAACTTTATCCACATTTAATTCTATTAAATTCAAAAAGTAAAGGGTTTGTAACTAAATTTAATAGCTATTATCCAACATTAAAAGCGTTTGTAGACAATAAAGAAGATAAAGAAGGTTTTGTGGATAGACTTGAAGTTCTTCAAGAAATGGCTATGACGAACCAAGACAATGTACAACGTCAGATTAATGAATTAACAGATCTTAAATTACAGCTTGATAAAAAACTTAAAGATCTCGATACTGATGTGACAAAAGCACAGGATGTACTAAGTTCAGATGGAGCAGGGAAAATAGACCAGCTAAAAAATGAATTACTAAATACAAAAAAAGCAATTCAAAATGATTTACAACAAATAGCATTAGTACCAGGAGCTTTAAATGAACAAGGATTTGTTATTTTCAAAGAAGTCTATAGTCTTTCAAAAGAAATCATTGAACCGGCTGCACAAGCAGGGTTGGCAGCGTATAACAAAGGAAAAGAAATTAATAACTCTATTTTAGAAGCAGAGACAAAAGCAGCGCAAGAAGCGAAAGAAAAGGGTAAAACTGCTCTAGAGATTGAATCGGCAAAAAAAGCAGCTCGTGAAGCAATTGAGAAAAGCAAGCAAGGTGAAATAGCTGCAGCTGCAGCCGCAAAAACGCAAGAGTATGACTTGATGAAAGCTATTGACACTGAAAAAATTAAGAAAACATATGGTGCCTTCGCTGAAGTAAATAAACTAACAGCAGAACAGCGAGCACATTTAGATGACTTAGAGAAACAAAACCAAAAATTATATGATTTAACAACGAAACTATCAATAGCAGATTTACAAAAATCAATGCTTCTTCTTATGCAAAATGATTTGCATACGTTTGCAAATCAAGTAGATGTAGAACTTGATTTAATGAAACGCTATAAAGAAGATTTGAATCTAATAAAAAATAGTATTACAAATTTATCTACTAATGTTGATACTACTAACCAGGAGTCTCAAAAAGATACATTAAGAAGATTAAAAAATATGACAAGTTATCTTGAAGAACAGGTTTATAAATTTTAATATTAGGAATTTATAAAAACATGAAGGTTATAAGAATCTATCGAAAAATAGGGAGGAAAATAGATATGAAGAAATTTCCATTTAAAGTGTTAACTTTAGCCACACTGGCAACGGTTATAACTTCTACTACCGGTAACACTATTCATGCATTTGCACAAGAACAGACCGCTCAAGAACAGAAAATAGGGAATTATGCATTAGGGCCTGAAGGACTGAAGAAAGCATTGGCTGAAACAGGATCTCATATTCTTGTAATGGATTTGTACGCAAAAACAATGATTAAGCAACCGAATGTAAATTTATCCAATATTGATTTAGGTTCAGAAGGGGGAGAATTAATCAAAAATATTCACCTTAATCAGGAACTGTCTCGAATCAATGCGAATTATTGGCTAGATACAGCAAAACCGCAGATTCAAAAAACAGCACGTAATATTGTAAATTACGATGAACAATTTCAAAATTATTACGACACATTAGTAGATACTGTACAAAAGAAAGATAAGGCAGGCCTAAAAGAGGGCATAAATGATTTAATCACTACAATTAATACAAATTCAAAAGAAGTTACAGATGTAATTAAGATGTTACAAGACTTCAAAGGGAAACTATATCAAAATTCTACAGATTTTAAAAATAATGTTGGTGGCCCAGATGGTAAAGGTGGATTAACGGCAATATTAGCAGGTCAGCAGGCAACAATTCCACAACTTCAAGCTGAAATTGAGCAACTCCGTTCTACTCAGAAAAAACATTTTGATGATGTATTAGCCTGGTCAATTGGTGGTGGATTGGGAGCAGCTATTTTAGTTATTGCAGCTATTGGAGGAGCGGTAGTAATTGTCGTAACTGGCGGTACAGCAACACCGGCTGTTATTGGTGGCCTGTCGGCTCTTGGTGCAGCTGGTATCGGTTTAGGAACAGCAGCTGGTGTCACGGCGTCTAATCATATGAACTCCTATAACGAAATCTCTAAAAAAATCGGAGAATTAGGTACGAAAGCTGATCTTGCTAGCCAAGCAGTTAGTTCGCTTACTAACGCGAAAGACACATTGGGATATCTGTATCAGACAGTGGATCAAGCGATACTGTCTCTAACAAATATTCAAAAGCAATGGAATACAATGGGGGCTAACTATACAGATTTACTTGATAATATCGACTCTATGCAAGAACATAAATTCTCTTTAATACCTGATGATTTAAAAGCTGCTAAACAAAGCTGGAATGATATTCATAAAGATGCAGAATTCATTTCGAAAGACATCGCTTTTAAACAAGAATAGAACTGAAAATTAAGACCTATATAGGAGGAATATGAAATGATGAAGAAAATCCCTTATAAACTACTCGCTGTATCGACGTTTTTAACTTTGACAACAACTTCTGTTGTTTCACCAGTAGCAACTTTTGCAAGTGGAATTGAACAAACTAACAATGGAGATACGTCTCTTTCAGCAAATGAAACGAAGATGAAAGAAACTTTGCAAAAGGCTGGGTTATTTGCAAAATCTATGAATGCCTATTCTTATATGTTAATTAAAAATCCAGATGTGAACTTTGAAGGAATTACTATTAATGGATATGTAGATTTACCTGGTAGAATTGTACAAGATCAAAAGAATGCAAGAGCACATGCTCTTACATGGGATACACAAGTAAAAAAACAGCTTTTAGATACATTGACAGGCATTGTTGAATACGACACAACATTTGACAATTATTATGAAACAATGGTAGATGCGATTAATGCAGGGGATGGAGAAACTTTAAAAGAAGGAATTACAGATTTACGAGGTGAAATTCAACAAAACCAAAAGTCTGCACAACAGTTAATACAAGAATTAACTAAATTAAGAGACGCTATTGGACAAGATGTTAGAGCATTTGGAAGTAATAAAGATCTCTTGCAATCGATTTTAAAAAACCAAGGAGCTGATGTTGAGGCCGATCAAAAACGTCTAGATGAAATTTTAGGATCAGTAAATTATTATAAACAATTAGAATCTGATGGATTTAATGTAATGAAGGGTGCCCTTTTTGGCCTACCGTTAATTGGTGGTCTAATAGTACTCGGAGCACAAGGTAATTTATCTAAGTTAGAGCCTACATTAGCAGAATTACGTCAGACCGTAGATTATAAAGTAACATTAAATCGTGTAGTTGGAGTTGCGTATATTAATATTAGTGAGATGCATAAGGCACTTGATGATGCTATTAACGCTCTTACTTATATGTCCACTCAGTGGCATGATTTAGATTCTCAATATTCGGGGGTGCTGGGACATATTGAGAATGCAGCCCAAAAAGCGGATCAAAATAAATTTAAATTCTTAAAACCTAACTTGAATGCAGCGAAAGACAGTTGGAAAACATTACGAACAGATGCAGTCACATTAAAAGAAGGGATAAAAGAATTAAAAGTGGAACCTGTTACTCCACAAAAATAGGGAAATATTAATTCTGTTGCAAAGTCACCTAAAACATAGAGAATCTATGATTACGTTGTTCAATAGTAATACAACAATTAATAATTCCTTATACACCAAAAAGGCGGAGTCTCATTAAAGACTTCGCCTTTCATTTTTATAAAATTTTTACCCAGATACCAAGATAACCGTGCTGTATTGCTGATTTTCAAAAAAATTGAAAGACGTCGCTTTTAAAGAGGAATAGGAATAGAATTAGAAATCAAAACCTATATAGGAGAAGTATAAAATGATGAAAAAAATCCCTTATAAAATACTCGCTGTATCGACATTTTTAACTATGACAACAACTTATGCAGTTACACCAGTAGTAGCTTTTGCAAGTGAAATTGAACAAACTAACAATGGAGATATGTCTCTTTCAGCAAATGAAGAACAGATGAAAAAAACTGTGCAAGATGCTGGGTTATTTGTAAAATCTATGAGTGAATATTCTTATTTGTTAATTAATAATCCGGATGTGAGTTTTGAAGGAATTACTATTAATGGATATGCAGATTTACCTAGTAAAATTGTACAAGATCAAAAGAATGCAAGAGCACATGCAGTTTCATGGAATACGAAAGTAAAAAAACAGCTTTTAGATACATTGACAGGTATTATTGAATACGATACAAAATTTGAAAATCATTATGAAACATTAGTAGAGGCGATCAATACTGGGAATGGAGATACTTTAAAAAAAGGGATTACGGATTTACGGGAGGAAATTCAACAAAATCAAAAGTCTGCAAAAGTATTAATAGAAGAATTAACTAAATTTAAAAATGCTATTGGAGAAGATGTTAGAGTATTTGGGAGCCATAAAGAGACCTTGCAGTCTATTTTAAAAAGCCAAGGAGCTGCGGTTGAGGATGATCAAAAGCGACTAGAGGACCTTTTAGGGCAAGTAAACTATCAGAAAGACATAGAATCTAAGGGATTGGACATGGTGAAAATCCCCTTTCTTCCCACATTGATTGCTGGTGGTATAATGATAGGTGATGCAAGAGGTAAGTTAGGCTGGTTAGAGCCGGAATTAGCAAAATTACGTCAGAATGTAGATTATAAAATAACATTAAATCGTGTAGTTGGAGTTGCGTTTCATAATATTAGTGATATGCATAGTGCGATTGATAATGCTATTACTGCTCTTACTTATATGTCCACGCAATGGGATGATCTAGACTCTCAATATACGGGCGTACTGGGACATATTGATAAAGCTAATCAAAAAGCCGATCAAAATAGATATAAATTCTTAGCCCCTAACTTGAATGCAGCTAAAGACAGTTGGAAAACATTACGAACAGATGTTGTCACATTACAAGAAGGGATAAAAATTGCAGAGAAAAAAGAACAGGATTTTATGAATCAGCTTCGTCCATCAAACGTTTTCTATTTTTATAAAAAAATTCATAACGCATACACATTTGAAATAAAGACTGGAACAAATGCACCAAATGCATCTTATAAAGTTATGAATTTAACTAAAAACACTGTTCATAATATGTGGAGTGGAGGACCAAATACAAACATGTGGGCTGACTGGCTTTCATTCAATCCAAAAGATGAATTTGCAGTGGTAGCAGTAGTGGATGGGAAAGAATATGTTGTATATAAAGACAAAGTAGAAAATATAATGAACTGAACCCGAAAAGTTAGACAGAAAAATTACGCAGCAATTGGAGATGGTACACTAAACTGGACACTAAGTTCAGTGAAAAAGATGATTCAGAGAGTTCTGGTGCAAAGTTTTTTAACAGATAATAAGTTGGTATGATTGCAGATGGATTTTATGCAATCCTTAGTAATTGTTGTAATTGGTTCTGGTGCAAAAACTTAAGGACAATTGCAATGAATCTATAAAACTTGGACATACTGTTACTATTACTTTAGAAAGGGTGCGTGATTGGTATGGAAAAGGAAAATGTATTCAAATGGAAGCATTATCAGCCTGATATTATTTTGTTAACGGTAAGATGGTACCTACGGTACAACCTCAGTTTTCGTGATTTGGTGGAAATGCTAGAAGAACGGGGTTTATCCATTTCTCATACAACGATTATGCGTTGGGTTCATCAGTATGGTCCTGAATTGGACAAACGAATCCGTTCCATGCTAGGGTTCAAATGTTTTGACACAGCTACATCCATTCTTTCTGGAGTAGAAGCCATGCATATGATTAAAAAAGAACAGCTTAATTTACGGGACCAGTCTGTCCAAAATCAGAAAGAATTCATCCATCAATTGTTTGGACTTTCAGCATAAGATACGATTTTGTTAGGAATATATGCGCTTTATTCTCTTTTGTTTTATTTTTGCACCAGAACCGTAAATATCGTATGTATAGTTACGAATAAATGACTTATACGTATTGGTTTCTTTAAACAAACTTCTTTGTTTAAAAACTCATGGTCTAATGAAATGCAGTGACTCTTTTGTCTCTAGGTAATAACTTTATATGTATCACAAAAAACACGTTTATTTTTCACAAATTTCACACAAATCCTTGGTATTCTTTTCTATAGTAATAATCAATAGCTTTGAGAGAAGGGAACTATATATGAAAAAAATTTGTTTTTCTCTTCTTTTATTTTTAGTATTATGTTTTCCGAAAATCAGTAGTTATGCTGAGTCTACATTACAATCAAAAATTGACGCGGCTTCTCCACATGAAACCATTAAATTAGAAAGTGGGACTTATAACGAAACTATAGAAATATCAAAGCCAATTACATTAAAAGGGGACAAGAATACAAAAATTACTTCCTGTGGTAAAGCTCCTATTATTACGATAAAAGGAGAAGGTATTACCCTTAAAGATTTGAAAATTGAACAATGTAATGAAAATAAAGATCAGTCAGCGATATTTGTATCGGGAGAAAAACATCATTTGAGTGGATTGGAAGTTCGCACGTCAAACATGGGGATTAAGTTAGAAGCTGCCAAAAATGTAAAGATTGAGAACAGTATAATCATGGGAAAAGGAAGTGCCAATGGAATTGATTTATGGAAATCCAATCGCAATCTTATTGAGAACATCAAAATACAAAATGTCCGTGATGGTATTTATTTAGAACAAAGCGACACGAATACATTAAGGGATAATACAATCTGGCAGTCTCGTTATGGCATTCATCTTATGTATTCTGATAAAACGGTTGTTGAAAATAATATATCAGAAGAAAATACAACAGGTGCTATGATTATGGGGACAAAGGAAACATCTATAGTAGGAAATCACTTTATTGACAATAAGAGTAATGTTCATGCACAAGGCTTATTACTATATGATGCGACAAAAACAAAAGTTTTACAAAATGAAATTGCCAATAATAGAGTAGGGGTTTATGTAGAACAGGCAAATCACAATACTATTATGGGTAACTCAATTTCTAATAATTTTATCGGTTTACAATTTAAAGATGCCAGTTCAAATGAATTTACTCAAAATGTAATGATGGGGAATGTTAATGAATCGCAAGCTACACAAAGCAGGGAAAACAATATCTATAAAAATTATTGGGACGCTTCTTTAAAAGTAGATACGGACGGTTCAGGTACTAGTAATATTCCATACAAAGCAGATGCCTATTTTCTTTTGTTAACACAAGATATTCCAGAATATCAGTTGTTCTTTCAATCACCAGGGATGCGTATTTTACAAAGTTTTATAAAAATTCCAGATCAATCTTTATTGCTAGACAAAGAGCCTAGTATGAGTCCCAAAATAGTTTCACAAAAAGGTAAGGGAATGGGATTTCAATCTAATATTTTGGTTGTGAGTGTAAGCATGTTACTAATGGGAAGTATATTGTTCTTTTTAGGGAGGAAAAATTGATGAGAGTAAAGTATATGTTACTTGCTATTTGTTTATGTTTGGTATTTGCCGTAGTAGGGTGTGGCAAGAAAGAAACTAAGCCAGTTGCTATTAATGAAAAAAATGATAAGTGTGATGTTTGTAATATGGCAGTAATGGATAATCAATTTGCAACTGAGGTTATTTTAGAAAATGGAAAATCTTTGAAATTTGATGATATTGGTTGTATGTATAAATGGATGGATGAACATAAAAATGAAAAAACACATGAGAAATTTGTAAGAGATTACAATACAAAAGATTGGGTTGCAGTGGATAAAGCTACATATGTATTTGACAAATCAATTAAGACGCCAATGGCTTATAATGTAATTTCTTTTAAAGAGAAGAAAGATGCAGATAGCTTTATAGAAAAACATACTGGGAAAGTCCTTTCTTATAAAGAACTAGCAGAACATAAATGGCAAATGAATAAAGATATGATGGGAAAAGAAAAGAAAGATCATGGTAGTGGACATTCTCATTAAGAAGAGACTATTACTATGAACAAAATAGTTCGAAAAAGACAACCAACTATGGTTGTCTTTTTCGATAGAGAGGTGAGTAGGCATGTGGAATATATTATATTCAGAATGGCGTAGCGCAGTAAGAGGTAAATTTGCATACACGTTTTTATTTCTTTGGATAACTATGTTTTCTTTAATATTTGTTATGGAAAGAAATACTCAGGCTTTATCAGGGTATACAAATGTAACTGGGACAATGGTAAACCTTATTTTATATATCGTGCCATTACTTATGTTAATTATAGGGGCATTTTCTATTGCAGGCGAGGTGGAAAATGGAAAGTGGAGACTTTTATGTACGTATCCTTTAAAGAGTACTTCATATGTAATAGGTAAAATAATTGGGCAATTTATAGCGCAAACAGCTATTTTTTCAATGAGTTTTGGTGTAAGTATAATAATCGGATTATTAAGCGGTAGTAATTTTGATATGTTTTGGGTAGCAGCAACGTATATCTTCTCTGTTTTACTAATCTTTTTATTTTTATTACTGGGAATAACAATCGGTTCTTTTTCTATAACAAGGTGGCAAGCTTTAGCGATAAGTATTGTAGTTTGGTTCCTTCTTATTATGATGTGGCCAACGGCTTTAATTAGTGTCCTTAATTTTGTTCCATATACAATGATTGCACCACTAATAAAAATGTTATTGTATTGCAACCCAGCTGAATTCCTTCGAATTATATTTGTAATTCAATTAGGTGGTGGAGCAATATTTGGACAAGTATATGATCAACTGGTAATGTTTTTTCAAAGTAAAGCTGTTATTTGGGTTCTATTAATATACTGTATTACCTATACAACCGTGTTCTTGTTTGTGGCGAGCTGGCAAATGGAGAGGAGAAGAAAAAAATGACAGTATTAAATCTTAACGAAGTATGTAAACGATATAAAAAGAAAATAGCATTATCTCCAATTTCATTTCAAAGTAAAGAAGGAGAGTGTATCGTATTATGTGGTGGGAATGGAGCGGGGAAAAGTACGCTCCTTGATATAATAGCTGGAATTACAACTCCTACAACTGGTAGCGTTCAATTAGGTAATATAGAATTACAGAAAGATAGAAAACAGTATGTGAGTGAAATAGGTTATATGCCAGATGATTTTCATGCACAGCAAGATATGACAGTTCAAGAATTTTTATTGTTTTATGCCGCCTTTCGAAATATAGGAAAAGAAAAAGTACTAGCCATTATTAAAACAATAGGATTAAATGAGAAACAAAATGAACGCTTGCATAGATTATCTAAAGGGATGAGACAGAGACTTTTATTTGGGCAGGCGTGTCTTGGAAACCCTAAAATTTTGATACTAGACGAACCGACAAATGGGCTGGATCCGTATTGGGTAGATGAGTTTTTAACAATATTAAAGACATTAAAAAGAAATGGTACAATGATTATTTTTTCCACTCATATGATGGATGTAGCTGCTGAAATTGGTGATCGGATACTCTTTATGAAAGAAGGAAAAGTCATACAGGAAATAAAAAATGATGGAGATTTAGAAAATTTAACAATATCTTTACTACAAATGCATAGAAGATGAATAAATTAGGAAACAGCTACTTTAAGAAGAGTAGCTGTTTTGTTTTTTATGCTATTATTGCATATATATCTAGGGGAT
Source organism: Bacillus sp. RIT 809 (assembly GCF_016892495.1). NCBI lineage: Bacteria > Bacillati > Bacillota > Bacilli > Caryophanales > Bacillaceae > Bacillus > Bacillus sp. RIT 809. The sequence continues at coordinate 10,643 of NZ_JAFEMR010000038.1, forward strand.
TTTTTACGTTTAATTTTGTTTTTAATTGCAACTGAAAAAAGTATTCAAATTTTGTAGGTACTTTCTTGTCTCGATAAAGAGACGAAAAAGTCTAAACTTTTTAAAAGTAAGTTGGGAACTTTGTGTCCTAAAATAGGGATAACGCCACACATAATCTGTACCCTTTGTAAAGGATATTTTGAAAAAAAGTTATTTTGTCTTCTTTCCATTCATTTCTTAAAAGCATGGTTAGTTCAGTCATATCTCGTCCTATGTACATACTTTCATCTCTATAATATGTAGTTTGAATGAATATTGAAATAATGTGCGGAAGTTTAAAAATAAAATTAAGGATAACTTTTAAATGGATTGGTTACATTATTGGTTGTGGAGGTGAGAAAGATGAACAAAAAACAACAAGGTTACAATAAGGCTACTTCTGGCGCTAGCATCCAAAGCACAAATGCTAGCTATGGTACAGAATTCGCAACTGAAACAAATGTACAAGCAGTAAAACAAGCGAATGCACAAGCAGAGGCAAAGAAAGCACAAGCTTCAGGTGCACAAAGTGCAAATGCTAGTTATGGTACAGAATTTGCAACTGAATCGGATGTGCATGCAGTGAAAAAACAAAATGCGCAATCAGCTGCAAAAAAATCACAATCTTCTAGCTCTAATCAATAATGAAGGAAAAGCACTTCTCTATCTTAAGAGAAGTGTTTTCTCAGGCTGTGGAGAAAGTCTTCTCCACAGCCTATTTTTGTGTCTGAATCTCTTTTTATGTGTCAACACTAATAATAAAAGAGGAGAAGGAAAGATTTTTTATTTGGGTATGATGAGGATTTAAATAAAATTGACTTAGGTTTTGGATCAGATAACAAATTCGGTTCTGTTGCAAAGTTTCTCAAGAGATAAACAGAGGCATGAATATATGAGGAAATATTATGAGGCTACTAGTAATTGCTGTAATTCATGATATACCGAAAAGGCGGAGTCTGTTTGAAGACTTCGTCTTTGTTTGTATAGTGTATGAACGGTTTCGATTCCTTTTATCGTACGTGAAGCATAACGAATACTTTGAAATCCTGCGGATTTGGCAAAACAACGATTCACCTGTCGATGATCCTGTTCTATAAGATTGTTCAGGTATTTAATTGTACAATGCGTAGTGTGTTTACAGAGGCCTTTTTTCCGTAATTTCTTAAGCGCACAAAGTAATGCGGGCGCCTTATCTGTAGTGAGAACCGTTGGTTCTCCAAACATTTTCACTAGTCTTTTCATAAAAGCATAAGCGGCCGGATGATCTCGCTTTTTACGAAGTTGAATATCCAATGTGTGCCCTTCTATATCAATCGCACGATATAAATAACACCATTTCCCTTTGACTTTTATATAGGTTTCATCTAGTTTCCAAGACAAATGGGTGTTTTTCGTTTTCTTCTTCCAAATTTGATAAATCAAGTTCCCATACTCATGAACCCAACGCATAATGGTTGTGGGATGAACCGAAACACCACGTTCTTTCAGAATTTCAGAGACATCACGATAGCTTAAAGCAAAACGGCAATAGTAGCCGACGGCTACCAAAATAATATCTTTTTTGAACTGTTTTCCTTTTAAATATAGCATTTGTGATTCTCCTCGTTCCTTTTTTCTAGAGTGTAGCTTCATTTAGAAAACTTTGCAGCAGAACCTTTTGCTTGGTACTTACTGGTTCGTTGTACAAAACCAACATCTCTAGCAAGATCTCGTAAGAATTTTGGAGATAAGAAGTTTTGAATTTCTTGAGCAAATAGTTGTAATTCATCAGATACAGAAATAGACATACAAAAACGCCATCCTTTCCTATGATTGTACAGAAAGAATAGCCTATTTTTTTCATTTTAGGGGGTATTTTGTTTTGTTAGCTTGATAGCGATGTGGTGGTACCCCTATATAGAGTTTCGTAATAAATGGATTGTACTGCGAATAGGTTGGTAAAAGAGTATAAGGAAGGGGGCGTGGAATGAAACAATATCACATCATTGGAAAAAGCGTCAAGCGAAAAGAAAGTGCTGATAAGGTAACGGGAAGAGCGAAGTATGTGAATGATGAGATAGAGATGGGCACGTTATATGCAAAGTTGTTAACGAGTGTATACGCTCATGCTTTTATTGAAAGCATTGATATAAAGAAAGCTAAGAAAATACCTGGTGTTCATGCTGTGGTAACAGGAGCAGACTACCCTATTCTTGTGGGTTCCAGTATTGTGGATCGACCCCCGTTAGCCTACGAGAAAGTACGGTATTTTGGTGAACCTATTGCACTTGTTGTAGCGGATAGTGAAGCGATTGCTAAACAAGCAGTAACGCAAATACGTGTTACATATAAGAAACTCCCTGTGGTCCATGCCCCGCTGCAAGCCTATTTAGAAAGAGATGTACTCGTACATGAAAATGTAAAACAATATGAATTGGAAGAAGAAGTATATCCAGAAGCACATACAAACATTGCAAATAGAACAAAAATTCGTAAGGGTGATATTCGAGAAGGATTTCTAAATAGTGATGTTGTTGCAGAGGAAACATTCTCCTTCAGGCAATCTGATCATGCCGCAATGGAAACGCGATGTACGAAGGTAGAAATTAAGCCAGATGGAGAGGTTATTGTTCATTCTACTTCGCAAGCTCCTTTTGAGATTAAAAGATTGCTTAGTAAAGCGTTTCAAATTGATGAGGGAAAAATAATTGTGCATGTTCCTTTAGTTGGAGGAGCGTATGGTGGAAAGACAGCAGTACAACTTGAGTATTTAGCTTATCTTGCTTCAAAAGCGGTCGGTGGAAGGCGCGTTATCATTCGAAATAGTAGAGAAGAAGATTTTATAACATCCCCTGTTCATATTGGTTTACAAGCAAAAGTAAAGCTTGGATGTACAAAGAATGGAAAATTGCAAGCTGCAGAGATATTGTATTTATTTGATGGCGGTGCTTATGCTGATCGAGCGGTGACAATTAGTAAGGCAGCTGGATTAGATTGTACAGGTCCGTACTCAATTAAGCATGTATCGTGTGATTCACTCTGTATGTACACGACTCATCCATATGCGACATCGTTCCGAGGGTTTGGTCATGCTGAATATACATTTGTAATTGAAAGAATGATAGATATATTGGCAAATAAAGTAGACATGTGCCCGTTTGAGTTTCGTATAAAAAATGCAATTGAATTAGGAGATACAACACCAACTCAAGTAGCGGTCACTAAAAGCAATACAGGGGATATTAAGGCGTGCCTACAAAAGTTAAAGTCACTTGTTAGTTGGGAAGAGGGCAATCGAATTATTTTACCAAATGGAAAGATACGAGCAAAAGGAATTAGTTGCTTTTGGAAAAATTCGACCACACCAAATAATGCCGGAGCAGGTGCGACTTTAACCTTTAATAGTGATGGGAGTATAAATATTAATTGTGGTGCTGTTGAAATTGGACAAGGAACGAAAACAATTTTGACACAAATGGTTGCGGAAAAAATGAATATGAGTGTTAAAGATGTATCTGTCAGGATGGAAGTTAATACACAAATCATGCCGAAACATTGGAAAACAGCTGCTAGTCGAACGACGCATCTTGTTGGAAATGCAGTTGTAAAAGCGACTGAAGATGTAAGGAAGCAGTTACTAGATACGGCTGCTAATTTACTTGGAACACCAGCGCATGAGCTAGCAATCGCGAACAAAACTGTATATGTGAAAACAAATCCGGATATTTACGTACCATTTTCAAAGATTGTTTTTGGATATGTTGATTCGAATGGGAATGTAGCTGGATCACAGATAATCGGAAGAGGTACTTATGTCTTTGAAGGGATTACAAAGATTGACTATGAAACGGGAAAAGGGCAACAAGGACCGGAATGGGGAGTGGGAGCACAAGCAATCGAAGTTGAATTTGATCCACAGGCATATACGTATAAATTAATTAAAGCAGTAACAGTTGCAGATGCAGGAAGGGTTTTAAATAGAAAAGGAGCAGAAACACAAATTATAGGAGCTATGAGTATGGGATTAAGTTTTGCGACGAGAGAAACGTTTCATTACGACTCGTATGGAAGAGTTCTTAATTGTCAGTTTCGCTCTTATAAAATGATGCATTATGGTCAACAGCCCAAATACATCGCTGAATTTGTGGAAGTACCGCATGACCAAGCTGCTTTTGGTTCAAGAGGACTTGGTGAGCATGGAATTATCGGTATGCCAGCTGCTTTAGCAAATGCTTTATCAATTGCAGCTATTATTTCACTTCGTCAATTACCACTCACTCCTGAATTGATTTGGAAAGTAAAACAAGCGAAGGAGAATGGATTGTATGATACCATTTGACTTTGAATATTATCGTCCGCGTTCTATTAAAGAAGCAATTCGGTTATTTCATCAACTGGATGAAGAGGGGAAAAGCCCCCTTTATTATGGGGGTGGCACTGAAATTATTACGATGGGTCGCTTACAGCAAATCATTACGAAAGCGGTGATTGATTTAAAAGACATTCCGGAATGTAATGTCTTTGCATGGAATGACCATAAGCTTATCCTTGGAGCTGCATTAACATTAACGGAAGTTCAAGATGCAAAAGTATTTCCTCTTCTTGGAGAGACTGCTGGAAGAGTAGCAGATCACACAGCAAGAAATAAAATTACACTTGGCGGAAACATTACAGGGAAAATTATATATAGGGAAGCGGTGCTCCCTTTTCTACTAGCTGATAGTATATTTGTTATTGCAGGAAGAGAAGACGTAAAGCATATTCCAGCCCAGCAAGCATTTATTGAGAAATTACAATTGAAAAAAGGTGAGTTTCTTATACAAATTATAACAGATCAAAAATATGTAGGATTGCCTTATTATAGTGTGAAAAAAAGACAATTAGAGAAAATTGATTACCCACTTGTAACAGTTGCAGCGCTGAAAATTGATGATAGCATTCAAATAGCATATAGCGGATTATGCGCATTTCCATTTCGATCATTCACGATGGAAACAGTATTAAACGATTGGGATATTCCGGTAGAGGAGAGAATTGAACGCGCTCTTTTTCATATTCCTGCGCTTATATTAGATGATATACGAGGCTCACGTGCTTATCGTATTTTTGTTTTGAAACATATGCTCTACGATGTACTGATAAAGCTTGAAGAGGTGAGAGAATAATGGGAAAGGGTCAATTTATTCTTCAAGTGAATGGGGAAGACAGAGAAGTGATTGTCAGAATGGCGGATACACTATTATATACATTGCGACATCAACTCGATCTAACAGGAGCCAAGCCGGGATGTGAAAACGGTGATTGTGGTGCTTGTACAGTTCTTGTTGATGAGATACCAATTAAGTCTTGTATTATGTTAGCTGTTGAAGCGATTGGAAAGCGGATTATAACTATTGAAGGTTTACGAGAAACTCCTATTCAACAAGCTTTTAAAGATAAATGGGCTTTTCAGTGTGGGTATTGTACGCCAGGATTTATCATAAATTGTCATGCGCTCGTTACACAAAAAATGGATGTGGATGATTCAGTTATTGAAGAATGGTTAAGTTCTAATATTTGCCGGTGCACAAGTTACCAAGAGATTGAAGCAGCTGTGAAATCTGTTTTGCAAAAGCAACGAGAGAATCAATTATGACTTCTGTTCATACTGTACTAGAAGTATTACTATCTTGTGAACAACGATGTGCCTTAGCAACGATTATTCATGTGGAAGGCTCCACATATTGTAAAGAAGGAACAATCATGCTTTTTTGTGAAGATGGGACAAAAATTGGAATGTTAAGTGCAGGCTGTTTAGAAGAAGAGGTTTCTTTTTATGCAGCAGAAGTAATAGAGAATAAAACTTGGGCTGTTCATCAGTTTAATACGAAAGCAGAAGATGATTTATCTTGGGGAATGGGATGCAACGGTATCGTTCATATATTAGTTGAACATATAAATGATGAGTACAAAGCTTTTTTACAAACACTATATGCTTATCTCAAGAACGGTAGCTCTGTCCGGATGATAAAAAACCTTTCTTTGTTACAAACTTTATTTATATGTGAGCACGGTGATACGTTTGGGAATGGGGATTTTCCATTTTTAAATCTTTCCTTACATGGTTTACATGATCAATGGTATTATCAACATTTTACGCCAAAGCCACGTCTTATTATTTTTGGAGCAGGAGAGGACGCAAAACCACTCGTTCGATTTGCAAAAGAAGTAAACTTTTTCGTAACAGTTTGTGATTGGCGTGAATCGTTATGTAATACTTCACGTTTCCCGAGTGCAGATATTTGTATAATTGGGTTTCCAAAAGTGATTGTACCGCGACTTCTATTACGAGAAGAAGATTTTGTTGTGATTATGACTCACCATTTTCAGCGCGATCAACAATTGATTGAGCTTTTATGTGAACAATGTGTTCGCTATATGGGTATCTTAGGTCCACGCCATCGCACTGCTCGTCTATTAGAAGGAAAAACAATACCAAAACATCTTCATTCTCCGGTGGGACTTACAATTGGAGCAAAAGGTCCAACGGAAATTGCGATTAGTATAATAGCTGAAATCATTCAAGTGTTAAGGGGGGAAGTAAAATAAAGATTGCTGGAATATATTTAGCTGCTGGAAACAGTCGGAGAATGGGACCGGGGATACATAAGCTGTACCTCCCATTACAAGGGAAACCACTTGGAAACTTAGCGTTACAAGCAGCAGTTTCTTCAAGGCTCTCACATATTATTGTTGTTACGAATGAATCTGCTTGGATGTCAGGGAGAATGTACCGTGGAAATGTGCACATTCTTTCTTGTCCAAATGCTAATAGAGGACAGTCATACTCTCTTCAATGCGGTGTTGAGAAGGCGAAACGAATGAATGTAGATGGAGTAGTTGTCCTTCTGGCTGGTCAACCATTTGTGAAAACGGAATTTATCAATAAGATGATAACTTGCTGTGAGCAAAATGAAAGCATTCACTTTGTAGCAGCAAGTTATAGAGGGATCAGACAACCGCCTGTTTTATTTACAAAGAAAGTGTTTCCGTTTTTTCAAGAATTGAAAGGGGATGAAGGGGCACGTGCAATTTTTACGAAACCTGCGATAAATGGAATTTCATTGTTGTCTGAAAGTGAGAAAATGTTTTGGGATGTAGATACATGGGAAAATTATCAACAGGTGAAACAAGAAAATACAGATTAATAAGGGAGGATTTATTTGAAAAAGTTTCACCCTAATAGATAAGATTGGAGCATTTTCATGAATATGCTCTTTGTTTTTTGTATTGTAATATTATTGTTGAATAACAAAAGTGTAGAAATAGGGAAACTAAAAAAGAGCACCATGCACAAGTGCCCTTTAAGAGGTTCTGGTGCAAAAACTTAAGGACAATTGCAATGAATCTATAAAACTTGGACATACTGTTACTATTACTTTAGAAAGGGTGCGTGATTGGTATGGAAAAGGAAAATGTATTCAAATGGAAGCATTATCAGCCTGATATTATTTTGTTAACGGTAAGATGGTACCTACGGTACAACCTCAGTTTTCGTGATTTGGTGGAAATGCTAGAAGAACGGGGTTTATCCATTTCTCATACAACGATTATGCGTTGGGTTCATCAGTATGGTCCTGAATTGGACAAACGAATCCGTTCCATGCTAGGGTTCAAATGTTTTGACACAGCTACATCCATTCTTTCTGGAGTAGAAGCCATGCATATGATTAAAAAAGAACAGCTTAATTTACGGGACCAGTCTGTCCAAAATCAGAAAGAATTCATCCATCAATTGTTTGGACTTTCAGCATAAGATACGATTTTGTTAGGAATATATGCGCTTTATTCTCTTTTGTTTTATTTTTGCACCAGAACCCTTTTTTTCTTTGTTATATAGAAATTATACATTAAACCAGTGAACATTCTAAAAAGACAAGCATATGATGAATTCGTGGACGAGTTATCATATGAGGTGAAACTTGGAGCGCCATACTTATTGGTTGAAGGGTACCTAATGACGGGTACTCTTTTTATTTTGCACTTTTTAATAAGGACAAGCATATATTGGAGTATGGGATAGCCCCACTTCATATATTTGAGCACCTGCAATCGTAAGGTGCTCTTTATTTTGTACAAAATGGACATTTGGATAATATGTAGGAATACCTTCTTACTTGTCGAAAAATTATATAGACGAGAGGAGGAAAATAAAATAAAATGAAATTTGACTTTACTGAATTAGAGAGAGCATTACCAAAGGATGATTATGACCACTTTATAAGAGAGTTTAGTTCTGAACTGCAACAAAGTGTAATTAATATTCTTAAAAACGAAAATAACATTTTAAGCCCTTTAGCAGTTGGTACACAGCAAATGCCATTTAAAAGTAATATTTTCAAGACTAGGTTTAAAAGTATGGTTTTTGAAAAAATTGATAACGATACTATAAAGGTGTCGTTATAGAAAAAGAAAACTTGAATCATTAGTTCGTTATGTTAGGCGCTGCCGTAATCTGGGTAGCGTCTTGTTTGTTGTTAAGGAAAGATAAGGGGTGAAATAGATTTGAAACTTAAAGATTAGATAATAATATTGTTACTTTAAAATGCAGAAAATAGACTAGTAAACAAGCTGTTTTTGTTTTTTAGCATAGAATATGAGGAATCCTAGAGTTGAGAGGAGGTAATTATATTTATGGGATGTAATTGTAATTTCAGACATTGCAGAGATTGTAATAGATTTTGGGATGATTTAATGTTTTGCAGACGCAGACATAGAGATTGTGATGACCGTCGTTGTAGACGTGACCGTGACTGCGATTGTGATGAATGCCGTCGCAGACGTAATCATGATCGTGACTGTGATCGCGATAATCGTCGAGATTGGTAAATTCCTTTGAATGAGTGTGCTTCTTCACAGCACTCTTTTTTTGTTTATGGGTTTTCTAAATTAATACGTATTAAATACGAAGAATGTAGTTGCAATTCGATTTAAGGTCTAACAAAACAAACGAACACAACGAACGAAAATAGAGATAGTTAAATGTCCTGTTTAGGTCTACCCTATACGGACGTAAAAGAGTCAACGGATTTATCATACGATTACTTGGTGGATGGATACTAGACCAGGTGGTAAATGGTGATATGAATATATCAAAGTGAGATAATAGTTGAAGCCGTCCTTAATCGGGCGTCTTCAACTATTATCTAAATGCTTCCTTAGCTTTCTCTATTGAGTTCTGTTCCTCTTTTGTATTTGTAAATTCGATAACCATAACAGACAGTCCAAAACATAAACAAACAGCCTTTATCTTGCTAACTCTCACAAGAACTTACACTTTTGCTCTATCTGTATTTAACCTAGAATACAAGATTCTTTCATTTTTATTCCCGGCTATATTTGAAAAACTGTATGTTTTTTATCTCAAATCAATTATATCTATAAAATTAAGGAAAATTCTGTTATAAGATGCATCAGTGCAAGTTATTAAATTCTTTATCGGATTTATGTCAGTTACAGTCACATATCTAGTAAGCAAATGACCATCTCTATAATAAATAATCAATATTTTCTCTTCAGAAAGAAATGAACATAATAACTTGTTTTCAATAATTTCTTGTTCGTTTTGGGTTAATGTAGGGCGCTCCACCTTTGTTTGTTTTTTAACAATCTTACCAATACCGATGAATTTCTTCGGTATCGGAGCGAACGGAGTCCGCTTAACCATTCCTATTCCTTTTGGCATATGTGTATAGTTCATGCTGCATATCTCCCTAATTGCTATTAATAACTGTATCATTATATCAATTTTTGGAGATGTTAGGATTAATTATGTAATTATAAAATAAACATTTAGAGGTTTTTGGCTCCGTATAAAATAAACCCAATTTAACTAAGTATGATTTATATATATAGTAGGAGAAATTACTGTGGAGTCCCTTTGTAGGTAAGCGTGTTGTTGCTAAGGTTAATAATCTACGTTTCAATAATACCTTTCTGGGCAGGGGAAAGATGTCGCTGGAACTGTAAATATAGGTAAAGGGTTTATAATTGACGAAAAAGTAAAGGTCAACGATTCACAGCAATATAGAGTGCACAATAGTAAAGGGAAAATATACACTTCTACTTTTCTATTTTGATGAAGGATACATAATGGACTAGTTGACGTAAAATTCGATATAGGAAGTAACTATTCTACCCTTTTAACTGTTGTTAACAGTACAAATTAACTTTTCTAATACTTGAGCTACACCATCTTTATCATTGGTATCGGTAATAAAATATGCAGCATCCTTCAATTTAGGTATTGCATTTCCCATAGCAATTGGAAAACCAGATGTATAGAATAGCTCTAAATCATTCCAATCGTCTCCAAAGACCATTATGTTATCCATAGAGATATTATTTTGGGTGCAGATTTCCCTTACAGCTCGTTCTTTAGAAACACCTTTTGCCATGATTTGAGTTAAAGTTCCTGCATCGGTACATATAGTACTTACTTTATGTGCAAACTGTTTTTGTAGTTTTTCATAATGAGTATATTGTGAGATTAATAATTTTGAAGCACTAACTTTTTTTAATTCATTTAATGGAACTACAATTGGATTTACAACTGCATTCATGGTTTTGTTGTAATCCAATGTTTTATTACTGTACCATGTATCTTCCGATTCAACTGAGAGGCATGCATCAGCCTGGTGAGTAATAACAAATTCTATAATTTCATTTGTGATTGCTGATTCAATCGGGTAATGTTGTCTGTAACCTAATGCGTTATCCACTACCAAAGCTCCATTGTAGTAAATCATAGTTGCAATGTCTTGAAGTTCGTGAGGAAGAAAAACTTTGACTGATCGTGGCGCCCTTGCTGTAGCAAAAATAACCTTTAATCCTTTCTTCAGACACTCCAGTATAGCCTTTCTATTTCTTTCTGACACTTTCTTTTGTGAATTTAATAACGTACCATCTAAATCTAAAACGATTGCTTTAACCTCGGATTCTAATTCCATATGTATGTCCCCTTATTTACAGTATAAACTCCTCTTTTTTATGTTCTATATCAAGTTATAAATCCCTGTATATTCCATACATGTAAGGTTAACATAACGTATCATTATCAATAGTCAACGATGTATAAAATTTTCGTTATGGGGGTAATTAAAAATATTAGCTTGATGGCGATGGGGCGGTACCCCAGTAAGAAAAGAAATAGGAAAAACACCTTATTTCTTTTTATTTATATAATAAAATACATTTATTAAGTCGAAAGTAATGATAATAATTAGAAGTAATAATTCTATAAGTGCTTCAGTCTTTCCATGTTGCAGAGACTTTATAAAGAAATCCCATTCTTTTTCATAGGGAGGCTGTACCCAATTTCGTTGCAGTCCTACATACATTCCATTTAAGAAAAAGACGATACTTAATAGAATCCTTCCAATAAATACGGCAGCTACTTTTATATTCCAATTCTTTATCTTGATTACATAAAGGAGTGGGAAAAGTATAAGCACCCAAAAAACAATAATATAGACTGTATTCATCATCCACTACTCCCAACAAAATGATTGTTTCTTAATCTTGGTGAATTTTCAGGTTGAAGGTATGTTTAAATGTTAATGGTGTTCAAATCGTTGTTGCACTTGCGAAAAAAAGGGGCCGGAATTCCGGCTTCTTTTCTATCTCTCCGTTTCAAAAAACTCAATCCACTCTCCATCAGGACCAGCAAAAAATATGTAACGTGTTCCATCTGGTAATGTTTCAATTTCTTCTCCTAGTAAAAATGTCACTCTGTGTTTCTGTAGTCTTTCGATTTCATCCTCTAATGAATCCACTTTAAAGCAAATGTGATGTACTTTTCCTTCTGCCGGAAGGGAAGAGTTGTAACCTTCAATTAGTTCAAGTATCGTTTCTTTCGATTCTTCCACACCTAAAAAAGCGAGTTTTAAGTCTGGATTTGGGTGCCCCATACGTTTAATGAGCTGTAAGCCGATTACTTCTTCATAAAATGAAATAGATGTTTCTAAGTTTGCAACCATAAGTCCAACGTGTTCGATTCGTCTAACTGGCATGTGGATTCCTTCTTTCTGAAAATTATATACAATATATTATTGAAAATTAAGAAAATAAGCAAGATAAAAACCTTACAAATTTTAGCGTGTTATATGGTATAGTGAGAAAGTATGTTTGGGGAGAAGGAAGGAGATTATACGATGAATACAACTACTCAAACTCCTTCATTATCGGAAACAATGAAAGAGTGGCATTATGCGTTAGCATATGAAATTAAACATTGGAAAACGATAGGTGGTAGTAAAATTTCTATCATGAACGGTCGTTTTTTATATACAGATTATGAAAGTACAGTATACGTATTTCAGCTTATTTCGGAAGTAAGCTTACCTGAAGGTTCACCAATTCGAATTGAGTTCGATGGTGAGGAAGCGACAGGGGAAGTATTATCTGTACATGGATTAGAAATAGAACTGAAATTAAATGATTATATACAAGGTGAAATACGAGAAGCGGTTTTATACAGTGAACCGTGGCAATTGTTAGAACAGTTGCAAGAGCGATTGAAAGAGGCACATAAAGATAAGCTAAAACGTAATCGTATAAAGCGTCTTGTTGATGGGACGAGCAGTCCGAAACACCTTGAAAAGATGAAAAATACGAAAAATGAATTGGCGTATCGCTCTTTTTACAATCCGACAACGTATGTGTGGGGACCACCTGGAACAGGGAAGTCGTACAATTTATCACGTATTATTTCGGCTCATTATCAAAAAGGAAAATCGGTACTTGTGTTAGCTCACAGTAACGCGGCAGTTGACGTATTAATGAGCGAAGTAACGAAGCAAATTGAGAAGAAAAAGAAATGGACACCTGGTGAAATCGTTCGTTACGGTTTTAGCCAACATGAACATATACGAAATCATGAAACGTTACTTGCATCGAAGTTAGTTGAAACGACGAACGGATCTTGGGGAGAAGAAAGACTCTATTTAGAAGAGACACGACAAGATCTTCGTGAAAAGATTTTATCATATAAAGCGACTTCTGCTGATAAGAAGCGTATACAAGAGATTGAAAGTGATCTTCGAAAGCAAAAAGCGAAAATTAAAGAAGTAGAAAAAGAATATATTGAAAATGCGCAAGTAATCGGTGCAACGCTATCAAAATGTGCCATTGATTCACTTATTTATGAGCGTACATTTGATTTAGTTGTCGTAGATGAAGTAAGTATGGCATATGTTCCGCAAATTGCATTAGCTGCTTCTCTTGGAAAACGTATTGTCGTTTGTGGTGACTTTTTACAATTGCCTCCGATTGCGATGGCGAATCATGAACTCGTTCGAAAGTGGCTCGGCGAAGATATGTTTTATCATGCAGGGATTGTTGATTCTGTAAATAAATCAGAAGCACATCCGAACCTTTTTATGTTGCAGGAACAGAGACGTATGCATGCGGATATATCGAAGTTTACCAATTCATTTATTTATAAAAATAGAGTGTATGATCATGCATCTGTTTCAGAGCGTAAGGAACTTGCAAAACTACAACCGTTCGCAAATGAAGCCAGTGTTTTATTTGATACGAGCTTAATGGGAGCATTTTCTTTAAAAGATGCTGCGTCTGGTTCGCGTTTTAATATTATGTCTGGTTTAGTGGCGATGCAAATGATGTTAATTGGACTGTTAGACGGTGTTCAATCTATCGGTGTCGTTACGCCATACAGGGCACAGTCACGTTTTTTATCAACGTGTATTAGAGAAATGTTGCAGAAAACAAAATATCAAAACATACCAGTTTTAGCGGCGACTGTTCATAAGTTTCAAGGTTCTGAAAGAGATATGATGATTTTTGATACGGTTGATAGTTACCCACAAGAACGCCCTGGTGTGTTATTCTTTGATCATAAAAACCATCGTCTCGTCAATGTAGCAGTAACGAGAGCGAGAGGAAAGTTCATTCAATTATCAGATTGCCACTACATGCGTAAAAATCTGTCGAGAAAACAAGCGTTATCGCAATTAACCGCTCATATAGAACGTCACGGAGATGTGTATGATCGCACGACATCAAGACAAGTGTGGGAGCGAAAAATCTCGAAACGTTTACGCTGGTTTATGGAAATGAATCTTGAGGAGCCGAAAGGGCTATTAAAAGATATTTTAGCAGCAAAACGAAAAATTATCATTTCCCTTCCAAGTACAAGGCAAGTTGATAAACGAGTATGGCAAGCGTTAATGCGTACGAATGCGCAAATAACAGTTTATAGTGATGGACCAGTTCCATTAAAAAATATAAAGTTACAAAGGCAAAATAAAGCATTCCCGTTTATATTAATCGATGATGAAATCTTTTGGGCAGGAGCACCTCTTACATCTCAAATGATGTTTGAAGGTAGTATGGAATTTCCGTACATATGTGCAAGAATGCAAGCACCTGAAACAATTGGTGTATTAAAAGGGTTTTTAGATATTCGGTAAATTCGGATAGGAATTCCTTGACTTTTACTTGGAATAAACTTAGAATAAAAATAATTTAATATAATTTTATGAAAATTCTTATCACGAGAGGTTGAGGGACTGGCCCTATGACACCTCGGCAGCGGATTCTTTATGAATACTGTGCCAATTCCAGCAAGGTAACTTGAAAGATAAGAAAGAAGCTCATTTTGACTGTATATGCCAAAGCCTCTTTCTATCTTTTAGAAAGAGGCTTTTTTACGTAAAAATAAAGGGGGAAGAAAAATGGGAGCGACAGGAGTAACGTCACAAAGAAAAACAATTGAAGAGAGTATAGAAAGAAATAAGGAAAAGTACATAAAAACAAGTCATGATATTCATGCGAATCCGGAGATTGGTAACCAAGAATTTTATGCATCAAGAACGTTAAGTTTATTGCTAGGTAGTGCAGGATTTCAATTGCAACATAATATAGCTGGTCATGAAACAGGATTTATCGCGCGAAAAAGCTCAGGAAAACACGGACCAGTTATCGCATTTTTAGCGGAGTATGATGCTTTGCCAGGACTCGGTCATGCGTGTGGTCATAATTTAATTGGCACAATTAGCGTTGCGGCAGCGATCGCATTATCAGAAATACTGGAAGAAATCGGCGGAGAAGTTGTCGTGTTCGGAACACCAGCAGAAGAGGGCGGGCCAAACGGTAGCGCGAAATCGAGTTATGTAAAAGCTGGTTTATTTAAAAATATTGATGCGGCGCTTATGATTCATCCGAGCGGAAAAACAGCGATAACGAGTCCATCACTAGCGGTCGATCCACTTGATTTTCATTTTTACGGGAAAACAGCTCACGCAGCAGCGTCACCAGAAGAAGGAATTAACGCATTAGATGCGATTATCCAGCTGTATAACAGTATTAATGCACTTCGCCAACAACTCCCATCAGATGTGAAAATTCATGGAGTTATTACTGAAGGCGGAAAAGCACCTAATATTATTCCTGATTACGCTGCGGCACGTTTCTTTATTCGAGCAGCAACGAGAAAAAGATGTGCGGAAGTAACAGAGAAAGTAAGAAATATTGCACAAGGAGCAGCGTTAGCAACAGGCACAAAAGTAAAAATTCATCAATTCCAAAATGAAATCGATGAACTACTCGTAACAAAAACATTTAATGACGTCGTAGCCGAAGAGTTAGAATTACTAGGTGAAGACGTAAACCGTAAAGAAAGAGTAGGAATTGGCTCAACAGATGCAGGAAACGTAAGCCAAGTCGTACCGACAATTCATCCGTACATTAAAATCGGACCAGATGACTTAATTGCTCATACGAATGAATTTAGAGAAGCAGCACGTTCAGAATTAGGAGACAAAGCATTAATTACATCGGCAAAAGCACTAGCGAATACAGCGTATCGATTAATTACAGAAGAAGGGTTGTTAGAGAAGGTGAAGGAGGAGTTTAGAGAGGAGCAGAGGAATCAGGGATAGGAGGTTAAAGGGAGTGGATGATCCACTCCCTTTTTCTTTTTTGAGGAAAGTGTAATATTAATCAAAAAAAATTGATTAATAAGTTGCATAAAGAACTAATCAGCGTATATACTATAAACATCAAAAAAAATTGATGAAGGGAGAGTGAATGATAGTGGCACAAGATTTTCAGCTATATGAGAAAAAGTTTAAAGCGTTAGCTGATCAGAAGCGTTTAGAGATTATGTATGAACTTTGTCAGCGAGGACAAACTTGTGTGTGTGATTTAACAGAGGTTTTCGAAATGACACAATCTAAGTTGTCATATCATTTAAAAATCCTGTTAGATGCCGGTTTAATTGTAAAAGAAACAAAAGGTACGTGGAGTTATTATGATTTAAATGATGCGGAAGTAAATAATTTATTATCAGAAGAATTATGCTGTATCTTTAGAAAAACAGGAAAAGGGAGCTGTTGTTAAAATTTTGCCCTATTAATCAAAAAAAATTGATTAATATTATTTTAAGAGGAGGAATAAGTTATGAGATATGTTCATGTTGGTATAAATGTTACTGATTTAGAGAAGTCTATTGAATTTTATGAAAAGGTATTTGGTGTGTCACCAGTTAAGGTGAAAATGGATTATGCAAAATTTTTATTAGAAAACCCAGGGCTTAATTTTACACTGAATGTACGAGATGAAGTGAAGGGAAATCAGGTAAATCATTTTGGTTTCCAAGTAGAGACAGCTGAAGAAATTACATTTCATAAAGAAAGATTAGAAAAAGAAGGTTTCTTTGCACGTGATGAGCTGGATACTACTTGTTGTTATGCGGTTCAAGATAAGTTTTGGGTAACGGATCCTGATGGTAACGAGTGGGAGTTCTTTTATACAAAAGCAGATAGTGATGTTCATAAAATTGAAGATCCATCTTGTTGCACGACTTCTAACGTAGTAGATAAAAATTCTTGTTGTTAATAGGAGATGGAAAATAAAATGAAACGTTTATCTTTTCTAGATCGATATTTAACATTATGGATTTTTCTAGCTATGGCTGTTGGAATTGGTTTAGGATTTGTGTTTCCTAGTGTAGTAGACGGACTTAATACATTACAAGTTGGAACGACGTCTATCCCGCTTGCTGTTGGTTTGATTTTAATGATGTATCCACCGTTGGCGAAGGTTCGTTACGAGGAAATGGGCCGGGTATTTAAAGATGTAAAAGTGTTGGTTCTATCTTTAGTACAAAACTGGATTATTGGGCCTGTACTTATGTTTGTTTTAGCAATTATTTTTCTTCCTGATAAGCCAGAATACATGGTCGGGCTCATTATGATTGGTTTAGCACGTTGTATTGCAATGGTAATTGTGTGGAACGATCTAGCTGATGGTGATAAAGAATATGCAGCAGGTTTAGTTGCTTTTAATTCAGTATTCCAAATGTTATTCTTCTCAGTTTATGCATACGTGTTTGTAACAGTAATCCCAGAGTGGTTAGGAATTGAAGGGGCTATTGTAGATATTACAATGGCAGAAGTAGCGAAATCAGTATTTATTTATTTGGGAATTCCTTTTATAGCCGGTATATTGACACGATTCGTATTAGTGAAACTAAAAGGAAGACAGTGGTATGAAAAGGTGTTTATACCTAAGATTAGTCCACTTACATTAATTGCATTACTTTTTACGATTATCATCATGTTCTCTTTAAAAGGAGAAATGATTGTTAGCGTACCATTTGATGTAGTAAGAATAGCGATTCCGTTATTAATCTATTTTATTGTGATGTTCTTTGTTTCTTTCTTTATGGGAAGAAAAATTGGTGCAAATTATTCGGTGACTACAACGTTAGCATTTACAGCAGGTAGCAACAACTTTGAGTTAGCAATTGCTGTAGCAGTTGGTGTTTTTGGTATTCACTCAGGCGCAGCATTTGCAGCTGTTATCGGACCGTTAGTTGAAGTACCTGTAATGATTGCACTTGTAAATGTTGCTTTTTGGTTTAAACGTAAATATTTTAATGATCAACCAGTCTAATTTAAAAATAAAGGCGGAAAACAACATGGAAAACAAAAAAACAATCTACTTTTTATGCACAGGCAATTCGTGCCGAAGTCAAATGGCAGAAGCCTTTGGCAAACAATACTTAGGAGATAAGTGGAATGTCTATTCTGCAGGCATTGAAGCACATGGAGTAAATCCAAATGCTATTAAAGCGATGACAGAAGTAAATATCGACATAACAAATCAAACATCGGATATAATTGATTCAAACACTTTAAATAGTGCTGATTTAGTCGTTACGCTTTGTAGTCATGCAGATGCTGTGTGTCCATCTACTCCTTCGCATGTGAATCGTGTTCACTGGGGATTCGATGATCCAGCAGGAAAAGAGTGGTCTGAATTTCAACGTGTTCGTAATGAAATCGGAGAACGTATTAAACGATTTTCTGAAATAGGTGAATAAATAAAGGAAAGAGTCAATCTTCTATCGTATAGGGGATTGGCTCTTTTTTATTATAGATTTCATTACATAGCCATTTATTTGTTGCATCGGTTTAAATCAAATGAAAGGAATAGAGAATATTCTGTCATAGTGGTAAAGTTAGAATAGAATAGTTTCAGGAAGGCGGTGTAACGTATGATTTCTGAATTAAACAAGAATGATTTTTATAAATGTAACAGTTTAGTAAATGAAAAAGGACAATTAGAAGTAAAGGCTGTAATTGCAGGAGTTAATCCTGGTCGTATATTTGTAGATAATATTTATTCTCCTAATTCAGGACTTATTTGGTTAGGTAATAACGATGGCTTCTTTTTTATAGGAAGTGCAGAAAATGAAAAGTTTAATAATGAAATTAGTAGTTTTATTGATAATGTAATAGAACCTGAGGCGAGAAAGGTTGGACTAAATTGCTTTGAAGGAATCGGTAACCATTCAAAGTGGAATAAAACAATCGAAAGAATATTTCAGCATCGTAAATTAAAGAGTTGGAATCAAAGAGTGTATACGCTAAAAAGAGGGGGCTATGAAGATAATCATGAACCTAAAATTGAAGAAGGATATACTGTGGTGAAAATCAGTAAAACCCTCTATGAAAATTCATTGAAGAATATTGAATTTTTACAATCAAAAATTTTAGAGTTTTGGTCTTCACCGGATAGCTTTTTTAATGAAGGAATAGGTTATTGTATTGTTTATGACAATAGGATCATAAGTGTTTGTTTTTCAGGATTCGTCTTTGGAAATATACATTGTATAGATATTGAAACGATAGAAGGTCATCAGGGAAGAAAATTAGCTCAAAAGATAGCTCATAGTTTTGTAAAAGAGTGTTTGGAGAATGACATCATTCCATATTGGGATTGTATGGAATTAAACAAGTCTTCTGTTGCTGTTGTAGAAAATGTAGGGTTTGCAAATGTGTTTAATTATGTAGGGTATTATTTTTCGTTTGAGTAAATTAGGCGTACTTTACAAACTTCTCACCTTAATAGAGTTTTATTTGGGAGTAAAATAAATCCCATTTACTCTAAATTTTGCATGAAAGGAGAATAGGGTGAAACACATAATAAAAGACGTATTAATAAATTATTTTAAAGAAACCCATTCATTAGTAGTGGAAGAAGAGTTACATAAGGATAGTTGGAATACAGATCTACACTATAAAATCATGGTAAATGGAAAGCGATATTCCGCACGGTTTATTAATAGCAAGCGAACAATCAATCCGGCCTTTGGGACGTTATCAAATGAACAATTGAAAGAACAAGTACGGTTTACTTATTATTTACGAGAGCATGGGATTCCTTTTATGCGAATTAACAAGAATAGGGCGGAAGAGTTACTTACGTTTGTCAATTGGAATGATGATCAATACCGATTTGTATTGTCTACTTGGATTGAAGGAGAACATATTACACATTGTACAGAAACTATTGCAGAAGTCTTTGGAAAGGAAGCGAGAAAGATACATGATATTTCTAGTAGATTTCAAATTTCGATTTTTCAAAAGAAATCTCATTTAGATGGATATGGTGAGTTTATACAGCTGTTAGAAAATAAGGGCGGTACATGTAAGGAATTGCGGGGGTATATAGATCTCGCTAAGTATCATATAGAATGCGCACATACAAGTGATTTGGAGTTTATTATACAAACAGATTTAAATCCTTTAAATGTCATATGGGATTCAAGTCAATCTGTAATAGGGATTGTAGATTTTGAATCGATTGGATATGTTGATCGTATTGAAGGATTAGCCTTTTTAATGAAATGGTATTCTCGAACAGAAGGGATACAGTCACATGAAGTATGTCCGAAAGTTGCTAGGGTATTTTTAGAAGGGTATAAAGCTAGTAATATTTTAACTTCAAATGATTATAAAAGATTATCTTCACTTTTGTGGTTATCCGGTAGTTTAAATTGGAACTTTGTTAAAAAGACGATGAATCTATTAGGTGATGCGAGAGAATTAGAGGAACATTTGAAAGTTTATAAAATAAGAGGAGAAAGATTATCTTCATTGTTAATTTATAGATAACATTCCTTCTCCTAAATTGGGAGTTATTTGTTTAGCTATGCAGGATATTTTCTATTAGATAAGTTTTTTTGTAAGTCAATTACATGCATAATCACCGAATTATTTTATATGTCGAAGATTCACAAAAAAGCATATGAGGTGTTTTAAAAATGAAAATACAAATTGTATTGTTTGATGGCTTCGGAGAGCTTGTCACTTTTGCACCTTTTGAGGTACTCAAAAGAGCGATAGAAGAAGGGGCTCCATTTACGGTTGAACTCATATCAAGTGAACCAAAGCAAGAAGTTATTACTTCGTTTGGAGTTACGGTTAAACTAAATGATTTTTTACGAATGGATAATCGTCCAGATCTGTTAATTGTACCTGGTGGCGGATGGAATCATAAAGCTGAACATGGGGCACGAAAGCAAGCAGAGCTTGGAAACCTGACAAAAATGATTAGAGAGATGCACGATGCTGGAACGATCGTTGTTGGAGTTTGTACTGGAGGGATGTTACTAGCTGCAGCCGGTATATTGAATGGTCGAAAGGCGACGATGCACCATTTGGCGCAGAATGAAATCAGTGAATACGGGGCAGAGCTTCTTCGTTACAGAATTGTGGATCAAGGGAATATTATCACTGCAAGAGGAGTCACTTCAGGACTTGATTTGGGACTTTGGATTACGGAAAGATTCGCAAGCACCCAAATTGCAGCTGCTGTTGAATATAGAATGGAATACGAGAGGCGAGGTGTTGTTTGGGGTTAATTTGAATTTTATAGTAAACATAGAAAAAGAGTAATGACTTGAAATTTTTATGAGGTGAAAGTGATGGCAATAAAACAAGATGAAATTAAAGTAGTAGTTGGAGCTGGAGCATTTAACAATAATCCAGGTTGGATTCAAACTAAAGAAGAAGAGCTTAACTTATTAGTTGAAACGACATGGGAAGAAAGGTTTGAGCATAGTTCCATTTCAGCTATTTTAGCAGAGCATGTATGGGAACACCTTACTTTTGAAGAAGGGGTAAAAGCAGCTGAAATTTGTTATAAATTTTTAAAAACATCAGGTCATATTCGGTGCGGCGTCCCTGATGCATTTTTCCCAGATGAAACATACCAAAACATAGTTCAAGTAGGCGGACCTGGCCCGAAAGATCATCCAGCTGCAAGCCATAAAATCGTTCATAATTATAAAACATTAACGGAAATGTTTGAAACTGCTGGATTTGAAGTAGTTTTGCTGGAATATTGTGATGAAAATGGGCAATTTTATTACAATGAATGGGATGCGAATGATGGTGTTATCTTCCGTTCAAAAAGATATGATTCTAGAAATAAAGGAGACAAACTTGGTTTTCCATCGCTAATTGTTGATGCGATTAAACGATAAGTCATTCAACTAACGCATGTATTAGTCCTATAAATTCATGAGCCGCAAATGCGGCCTTTTTGTTTGTGCTGTAATTATTGCGGTAAAGATTCCTCTATCCAATAGTAGTGC
>NZ_JAFEMR010000039.1:0-25646 GCF_016892495.1 Bacillus sp. RIT 809
AAAGAAAAAAGAATCTATTTGGATTCTTTTTTCTTTTTTTATTACATTACATATTTATATAAAGCATGTGCGACACCATGTTCTTCATTTGTTAACGTTTCATATTGACACATCGCTTTTATTTCTTCAACTGCATTTCCCATTGCAATTGATATATTTGCCTTCTCCATCATAGAAACATCGTTTAAGCCATCACCTATTGCTACAGTGTTTTCAACTGGAATATTAAGATGTTCTGCTAAAGTATATAATCCATTTCCTTTTTGAGCATCTCGATGATTAATCTCTAAATTATGCCAATAGGAAGATGTAATAGCTAAATCTGTATTATGCAGAAACGTTTCTTTTAATTTTTTTAATTTCTCTATGTCATAAGAAAACGGTAAAAGTTTATGCACATGTATATCCATTTCTACAATTGGTTTACAACTTTCTGTACTATGAAATGCTGTATGCTCAAGGTATAATGCAGCAATCGTTTCTAACTCTTTCAAATCGAAATTTTCTTTTGCATTCCTCACATACTCGATTTCATTACGTACACTCTCTACTCCATAATCCGGTACATACACACCTTTATTAGTATAAAGCTGATAATACAAGCCATTCTCTTCAAGATATTCTACAATCTCAAGTGCCTGCATATTTTGAATTGGATATCTCTTCATCATTTTTTTATCTTTATATATAAGCGCACCATTTTCCGCGATAATCGGACACTCCAAATCAACTTCTAACAATAGTCGTTCAATATCCACAATAGAGCGTCCAGTACAAATTGCTACAACATGGCCAGCTTCTTGACATTTCCGAATTGCTTCTGCATTCTCTTTACTAATCATTTTATTCCCTGAAAGAAGAGTTCCATCTAGATCAATTGCGATTAATTTCATTATTTCTTCACCACTTTCTATAAATACACAAGTTTTTATTAAATAAAAGGTATCGTTTTCATACGAATCTCGTGAAGCACTCCTTATTTATAATTTATGAAAAGCGTTTCAGGTCAAGAAATAATTAAAAATAAAATCCAAAGCTGTTCTTTTTAAAGAAAAGCTTTGGATTTTAAGCTACGAATTATAACTAATATATTTTGTCTCACACATGTATACGTTTTTTTCTTCTGTTGGTATATATACTTTAAATTTTTCTAAACG
This sequence comes from Bacillus sp. RIT 809, assembly GCF_016892495.1. Lineage (NCBI taxonomy): Bacteria > Bacillati > Bacillota > Bacilli > Caryophanales > Bacillaceae > Bacillus > Bacillus sp. RIT 809. The sequence continues at coordinate 1,158 of NZ_JAFEMR010000039.1, forward strand.
TTTTCCGTATATATGAATAGTAATTACGCTTTCATTTTCGGATATTTCTAGAATATGACAATCAGCTGGTGGAATTACTTTATCTGTTTCGCCTTCTCCCAAATAAAGATTTCCTGTATGTGTTAAATAAGAAAGTGAATTTCCAAGTTGCTTTGTTTGAACAAAGTTCTGCACCATTATCCTTCCTGAAAAAACACCTTCTACTCCCCATGTGCCATCATGATCATGTAATGGTGTAGATTGTCCATCTTTCCATACGAGAGCTAATACTTCAAAACGTTTTAACGGATCTTCATACAGTAAGTGTCGTGCATATTGAGCCGAATTCGCCTTCTGTTTATCTAACGGAAGCCATGTTTTCTTTTCTAAAAGTTCTTCTAGTAATGTTTCAATTTCACACACGATTTGTTCTTCCAATAAATCACCATCTGTTAAATCAGTTACAGATTTAATAAATATTTGAAACGTTTTACTCCCATTGCACGTTAACATAAGCATCCTCCTTTACTCTTTTTTCACACACCTCCATACTATAAAATACACTAAAATTTTACAATTGAGAAATAAAAAAACAAGGTACAATACAATGTACCTTGTTGAACGTTTTATTGAGTTTTTAAGCGCATAGGTAAGTATTTTAAGGTTTGCTCATTTTCCAATATACATGTTTCTAAATTATAAGATGGAGATAATTCTATTTTTTCGAAAGCATTTATAAAGGTACTTAATGCAATCTCAGCTTCTAAACGTACAAGTGGTACCCCCAAACAAAAGTGCGGACCTTGTACGTATCGCGCTTTCCGACAAACTTGATTACGAGGCTAGAATAGAAATTTTAACTACGCGCCAAAACGTGCTTCAAGAACAACTTACAGCGATCCAATCCCTTGACGTTGTCTCACCTTTTATTACAGAAGTTGTTGAATTTACTAAGTCACGTATTGAACATGAATTACATTAGATTACATCACTTATGAAGAAAATATAAAAAAATAACAAAAAAAGTTAAAAACAATGAATGAAAATGAGATTTATTATCAATACTATAATTAATAAAAGGGCAACCACGATTTGGCTACCCTTCAAAAACTTATATTTCTGGATCGAAAGTTTTACAATCTGTTTCTTCCGTAGTAGAAGCTTGTTTCCCTTTATTACTTACTACATAAATTGCATCTGCACTACATTTGTTACCGTTAGCCCAAAATTTACAGTTGTTTACTTCACATAAAACGTCTTGTGCCATAGTATCACACCTCCTTGTTCTATTATCATTAACAAAATTCGGAGGTATGATACTCTTTGTCATGCATTTTCTATTACCTTTTTAGCTTTCTTAATGATTCTATATCCCCTCGTACAATAGCATCGATATTTTCGGTTATCTTCTCAACGTCAAAATGCCACCATTGAATTTGCAATAATTCTTCTATTATTGCATTTGAAAATCTCTCTTTTATTTTATTTGCAGGGTTTCCACCAACAATTGTATATGGTGCGACGTCTCTGGTCACAACAGATTTAGCTGCAATTATTGCACCATCTCCTATTTTTATTCCGGGCATAATAGTTGTATCCATGCCAATCCAAACGTCATTTCCTATAACTGTATCTCCTTTATACGGTAAATCAGACAAATCTGGCGTGAATTTCTCCCAGCCATTCCCAAAAATATTAAAAGGATACGCCGAAAATCCATCCATTCGATGATTCGCTCCGTTCATAATAAAGGTAACTCCAGATGCAATACAACAAAACTTTCCAATAACGAGACGATCTCCGATGAATTCATAATGATATAATACTCGCTCTTCTAATGTTTCTCCATGTTTCGCATCATAATAAGAATAGTCACCAACGAGTATATTAGATTTCGTTATTGTATTTTTTATAAAATGAACGTTTTGATTTCCTTCAATTGGGTATTTAACATTGGGATTAGGATTCATGTTGCACAGCACTTCCTTTACCATTCATTTCACTTTCTACTACTATTACTGGCTTTAAATTGTATATAGGTAAAATAAACAATAATCCAATTATAAATAGTAGAGCCGTTCCCTCATACATCGTGCTTAATGAGAACATCTCCTTTAATGAACCCGCTATACTCATCGTTACTACCATAGAACCAGTAAATAATGGACTTAGAATACCATTCACGCGCCCAATAAAATCCGTATCACTATTTTGAATAATAAGCGTATTAATCCCAATTTGAATGCACGGTAAAGCTAATCCGCTAAAAAGTTGTGCAGTAAGTGTAACCCATAAATTTGTGGAATAGCCTATAATACCAATTCCGATTGCCTGACCGAGCATACCTACAATTAACATCTTTTGCGGGGCCACGTTTTTCGCGAATATCATTGCTAAAGCTCCGCCAACAATCATTCCTGCACCATTTACTGTTAATAACCACTGTAAACTTTCTTTTGATAATCCTAGTTGTTCTGTCACAATAAATATTCCGAGCGGCTGGATAAGCCCTATACCGAGTCCAGCTGCCATAAAACATAGACCGAGCAAAGTTAATGCTTTTTTCTTTTTTACATATTGAATACCATCAATCATTTCCTGCAATAGAGTTATTTCTTTTTTCTCTGCTTCGTTTTCAAGATCTTTCGGAAGAAATAACAATACAGCTGCAGCAAGTAAAAATGCGATACCAGTAATTATTATTGAAATGTAGATTCCAAAACTGTGAAAGATAAATGTTCCAAGAATCGGTCCTAACACCATAAATATTGCAAATATCGTTTGATATATAGACATTGCTAATTGAATTTGTTCCGTTGATAAATGCTGTTTAAACAACTTCATTCCAGATGGTTGAGAAAACTGCGAAAGGATTGCAGAGATGAGCGTCACAAAAAACACGATTTTCCACGTACCAAACATAAGAGTAATTAATACTACGAACACAGATAATGAACTTAACGTTTCGCACCATATCATTGTCCTCTTCGGCTTCCACCTATCAGCAAAAGTTCCTCCAATAAAGGAAAAAATAAAAATCGGTGCAAATTCGGCAACTGAAATCATCGAAATTGCAAAAGCATCACCTTTCGTCATTTCCATAACATAAAGTAATATCGCAAAGTTACGAACCCAAATTCCAACTTGTAAAAATAATGCTGAAGCAAGAATTCCTTGCACAAATCGATTTTTTAATACTTGTGATACCCCATGATTTTGTTTCGTTTCTGCAGTCGTCGACATAAAAAAGCCTCCTATTTCATGTTCTGAACAGGAGGCAGCACAAATCATATGAAAAGACTATATATTCGCAGTGCGAAACACATCCCTTTTCTATAAATGTACATACTAATCCTATTCAAAAGAATATTTCGTTTTTTAACGAAGATCTCTTACAAATAGAATTAGTTGATCATTGGGATGTTTTCACCCTTCCGTTTCGAATTTAAATAACACATACATACTCTATGTTAATCATTTGTCGTGTATGCATGTCTCAATATAACTATTCTAAAAAGACAATGGTAATTCCTCTAAAGAACGCATTAAGTAATTTCCTTGCCAGTTAATTTCTTCACGATTACCTTTTATTTGTAACGAAGGCAAACGCTTTAACAAAGTAGAAATAGCTATCTTTGCTTCTAACCTAGCAAGTGGAGCCCCTAAACAGAAATGACTTCCATGACCAAAGGCAATGTGACGATTATTCTCTCGTGTAATATCGAATACTTCTGGTTTTTCAAATACTGTTTCATCACGGTTTGCTGAAGCTAATGAAATAATAACCATGTCTCCTTTTTGTATTGTTTGATCGTGAATTTGAAAAGGTTCAGCCGCCCATCTTGCAGTTGTAATCTCAACTGGAGAATAATATCGCAACCCTTCCTCAATAGCTGAATCAATTAGTTTTGGATTTTCTTTTAATAACTGTAATTGATCAGGATTTTTGAGAAGTGCTAATACCGTATTTGTAATTAAATTCACAGTTGTCTCGTGTCCCGCTACGATAAGTAACATAATCATTGAATATAGTTCCGGGGCACTAAGTTTATGTCCCTCACTTTCCGCAAGTATTAAAGCACTGACCAAATCCTCTTTAGGATCTTGTCGCTTTACATCAACTAAATATTGAAGATATGTAATAAATTCAGATAGTTGCTTTCCAGTTTCTTTTATTTCTTCGGGTGTTACTGGGGAGGCAATGACGGCATGCGACCAAATTCTAAACTTTTCTTGATCTTCTTTTGGAATTCCAAGCATCTCACTTATTACAATAATCGGTAATGGGAATGAATAATCATCCACAAGATTTAATGTACCTTTTCGCTCTATCTCATTTATTAAATCATCCGCTACTCTCTGAATTCTTCCGTCTAATTGTGAAATCATCTTCGGTGTAAAAGCTTTTTGAACTAAAGAGCGTAAACGACTGTGGTTAGGTGGGTCCGAATTTAACATGTGTGTTGTTAAATGATCACTATTGTCAACAGAAAGAAACATGTTCATTGTATCTTTAGAAAACACATTATTTGGATCTTTTTTTAAGCGATTATCTTTTAAAAGCGGCAAGGCATCTTCATATCTTGTAATGAGCCATTCTGTACCAATCTCGACTTTATTAACAAATAAAATAGGTTGCACTTTTCGCGATTCTTTATAAATCTCATAAGCGTCTTCTTTAAACTGAGCAGAAGCTAAATTAATGCCATCCTCTATTTTTCGGCCAACCTTATTTTTTATTGACATTGCATTCCCTCACTCTCAATTATTTGTGTAAATCAACCCAACATTTGAATTATACTTCAATAAAAACTAGAAAATTGTAAATTTTTAATTAAAATCTTACTTCGTATATTGAAAAATAAAAAAGTGAGAGAGTAAAATTATTCTACTCTCTCACTTCCTATTATGCGAAGCACATAAAATTACTAATTTGTTGATATCGATAACTTACTTTGCGGCGGCGACCAGCTTGCCAAGTGTAGCCGGATACCCCACTTCTTCTTACTTCTGTCGGAAAAAACCATAAGTCTCTTCCGAATGGACCAGGGCGATGTAAACGTAAATATCCCCATCTCCCTAAACAGTTACACATCCATGATTTCATATTGCCCGCTTGTGCAGGAGAAGCAAATGTGGATGGTAAAGACGGAGCTTGTGACGGTGGTGGTGACGTTGGAGCATCTTCCGCATCATCTGGTCTATAATCTTCTAATTCAACCTCTCTAACTTCGATATCATGTTCATATCCGTATTGTTGTGGATTATAATACATCGTTTGATCATATGGATAATTTTGTTGGTTATACATATTAACAAATCACCTTCTTTTCATTCATTACCTTTAACATTCATATGTGATATAACACCTATCGGAAGCTTATGTATAGCCTAAATTTATAAAAAAATGTTGCAAACTATAAATAGAAGAGATCCATAATAAATCTCTCCTATTTGTACTAAGCAAAGCACATATAATTACTAATTTGTTTATAATGGTAAGTTACCTTAAAACGATGACCATCTTGCCAAGTATATCCTGATACATCACACCGCCGAACTTCTGTTGGAAAAAACCATAGATCTCTCCCAAACGTACCAGGTACATATAACCTTAAATATCCCCATCTTCCTAGACAATTGCACATCCATGATCTCATTTGGGCTGTTGATACAGGAGTAGCAAATGTAGAAGGTAAACTGGGAGGGTTCGATGGAGGTAGTAACTTTGGAGCATCATCTGATTGACATGAACAAAACTGATTGTTCAATGAGCTATTCCTCCTAATTATTAGTAAACTCTATATAATATATGAAACTTACATAAAGGAAAAACTTCTCTTTTATTCCAAAAAAAATCCCCTTCTAATTCTTTAATAGAAGGGGATTTTTTGTTTAATTGCTATTTCAACTTCACACTATAAAAACGCATTTCATCTAACGAACCTTCAAATTCAAATACCTCTTGTTTAATTAATTGCTTTAAACGATATTCTAAAAATGTATCGCCAACTAATTGCTCTACAAGACCAAGTGCTTCACCAATTACTCTAGGAGCTTTTAGGAACTCACGATCAGCACCTGCACTTTTCGCACATTCAATAATAAATTGATCAAAATAATCTTCTTGTACCGAATGCACTTCATTTTCTTTCCAAACTCTTAAAAACTCCATACTATTCAATAATCTATCACACTCATCTTCATACTGCATTCGCTTCTCTTCCGTTACATACGGAAATTTTGCAAAACTTTTTTGGAATTGAGCTAAACTTTCAGGTGGTAATTCCCCTGTTCCACGAATATCATACTCTTGTTTTAATATTTCTTTACTCGCTTCAGACGTATTAATAACTCGAATGTTTTTCTTATCTTTTAATTGTGCCATTACAAAACATAGACCTACATGTTCATGTGCGTTATTGGCTTTCCAAATTGTAATAGGCGTTTCAATAGGAATAGTGTGTAGTTCTTCCATAGTTTCCAAAAACTTTGGTAAATACTCATCTTCAAAATAATTATCATAAGCGGTTAAGTTGTTTACTAACCATTTCTGTCTTGCTAGTTGTCCCTCATTCCTATGTAACTTGTTTATCGGTCCAATTGAAAAGAATTCAGAGAATGCAACAACACACTCCTCAAATAGTTCTTCTTGACTTAACATATATTTTAAACACCCAGCTGTTGAATCATCAAAAGCGATATGAATGTGTGTACTTTCTTTTACATTTCTTTTATAAGATGTATTATTCGTCAGTTGCTTAGGTATACTCATCAAGTGTTTAATCGTATCTTCACTATAGTTTTCTTCTAATAAATCTAATTGTATAAGAATGCTTTGCAGTAAATGTTTTGCTTCATCTTCGTACATATCCTCTACAGCATTTTTGATTTTATCTATCACGCAAATCCCTCTATTCATTTCTAAAATAACGTAGATTATAGTGTATCATTTTAGTATAGATGTTTAAAAGTCTTTTTAAAATCAAATCGTTTATTACACAGATTGCTGCAGCCATCTAAGTTTTTAACAAAAGCTTTCTCTATATTCCTCTCAATCTATAGATTTATAATATTTTTTGCTTCCTCCTTATCTATCTCCCAAAATCACATTAGTTGCTAAATAATTTTTAAACACTTTGTAAATCTTTTTATTTAAATGTATAATTATATAGAAAATAAAAACTACAGGAGCACTATTAATGGCGAAAGTACTTACTAATTATAAACATTATTTAAAAAATTGGAGATTTATATTTATTTGTATATTACCTGCTGTCGCTTTATTGTATACATTCGATGTCATCTTTGAACTACTGTTTCACCAAAATTTCTATTTGTCTAATTTAATTGTTGCTATCATATTAATCTTAATATTTATTAACGTTAAAGATAAGTTTAATATCAAAGGTTAAAGAAAACTATAATTGAAACGAAACCGTTGTGAAGCTACATTTTTCATAAAAAATTAGAGCACCCTGCTATTGGATGCCCTAATGTGATTAGAGGTTTTTTCTGAGTATTTAGTAGGACACGAAGATCTTGTCCTATTACATAATATATGCTTGTACTTATTACATTGTGCATTAAAAAGTACAATGTCCAGATGCCAAATAGATACATACACATTGGAGTAACTAACACGCTAGAAAAGACCTTCCTATATCCATTCATTCTTAATAGCCTACATTATTACTAATAAAATCTGCTCATACTTTCATTGTACAATTGCTTTATTTATAAACAAAAAACATCCCCATGGATGTTTTTTATCTAATTATCTTTAAACTTCCATAAATTTAGCAGGTACACCAATTTTTTCAACTACAGAAGATATATTAGTAGGGTTAATCATTACATTTTCAATACAAACTAATTTATTTTCTAATAATCCATTCTCTGTAGTAATAAGTTCTTCAAATCGTTCTAAACTCATTGAGAATTTGTGCTCACTTCCACCATTCATATTGACTTTTACAAACTTCATAGTGTCACCGCCTTTCTTAATTATCTATAATTCGCTAAGAATACGCTTACATCCTTTTTGTTAAAATTTCAATAAAATGTTTCTAGAATTATATATCTTTGGAAAAGATTATATAATAGTCCTGATTAAATATTAGGAGTGTTATTAATGCTTAATATAAGCCGCCTCTTAATCATCATACTTATTGCAATTTTTTTATTTTTATCAATTATTATGGAGTTTAAAAAACCTCACAAAAGTATGTTTTGGTTCTCAATTGAAGCCTTGTTTCTGCTGGGAATCGTACTTTTAATGAAAGAATTTTTCATCAAACTTTCCGCATAAGCCCTTAAGTAAAACATAATATCCATCAATAACGCAGGCTAAATTATGATTGTTATTTTTTTCACTGAAGTTAATAATTTAACTTCCGATAGTTATCTTTTATTTATAACTACTTTATAAGCTTCTGCTAATTACTCTTTTTAGTATATTATCATGAAGACTAGAGCAAGCATGCCTTGTCATATATTAGATAAGGGATGTGATAACATTGGGTAACGATAACAATCAATTTGTTTTTCATGTAGTAAAAAGTTCGGCAATTAAAAGATTTATAATTATCGATATAATTGCTGGAACAGGAATTTATTGGACCGTAAATTTCATTTCTTCAAATGCATTACTCGCAATTATTAGTTGTATTTTGGGGACAAAAAAAATGAAGAAAATGCATCATTCATAGAAGCAATAACTAAATCCCAATTCATTTCTTTCAAATTTGTTGCCTTTACTCTTCTTGAAGTGGGAAAGCAATTTTTCACAGTTGGCTAATTCATCCGACTTTCTGGCAGACAATACTTTTGATTGTCTGCTTTTTGTATGAGATTTTTCTTTTTACATATACTACTTTTGAACCTGTATACCAATGCAAGCCATTTTGGTGTTTGGGATTTCCCTTCCTGAGATAAGTATTTTGTACTTATCCCTTTTTTGTATAGGTATGTATATTTGGGATAAAACTAATTACAAGCAGATTTTCTGTTTATTCGTAGTTCTTAACCAAAAGACTTTTCTCCTTTAAAGGACAGTAGGTACGACTGCTTGTCCTTTTTTATTAATATTTCACACACTATTTTTTGCTCCCTTCTAAGCATTCAATTACAGATCCCAAATAGCCGATGTTTATATTCATACAAAATAAGCAGTTGCTGATACTTTCCTTTTTGAGTTACACAACACAATAAACATGTGTAACTATAGATTTGAATCCATGTCCCTCCTATCTCAAAAGCTCTCCTAAGTAACTAAAAAAAGAACACTTGTGGGTGTCCTTTTTTCTTTATGTAAGAGAACATACAGATAACATTAATCCTCCAAATGTCACTGTTCCTAGTAACCCCAATACAACTCCTGTTAAACAAACACAATCAGCAAGAAAAATTGAAGATTGCGATAATGGAACAAATGACCTACTTGTGCTCGATCCATAATGTTTTATTTTTTCATAATTTATATCCAACATTAAATGTAGACATGATACACAACCCTCAATAGTTTGAAGAGATTCATTTTCTAACCGCTCCAATAACTTGTTATTTAAAGCAAATGGTAGAGGGTACTGCTTATCTAATTTTATATTTTGATAAATTAATTGTAAAGGAGATAGCATACTATTTTTCTTTTTTTCAGATGCAGCTGTACATTTCATATTATTAAATTCATTTAATAACAGCGTCAATTCATCTCTGTTGCCGTATAAATCCCTAGCTATTCTTCTCTTTAGTTTGTACGAATGGATAATAGATTTAATTTCAATCATTTAATTACACTTCCTAATTAAATATTATTTCCCCTTATACATAATCAGTACTTTTAAACCCTATTAACAATACACTCAAACATCTTAATTTACTATCGACTATCATTAAATTAACCTTACATAGTTGTAATAATTTCTTTAACTACTTACCAACTAGAGGCAATCCATCCTCATAATTAATATTGTATATATCTCTATAGAAAGTGAAATCATAAATAAAAATAACTTGACTTTATTTGCTGGATTAACTCTTCTCTTTACTTTGTAATAAAGTATTAAAATAATACTGGTTATATGTTCACGTTATTATAGCTAATAAGAAGGATAAGGATAAAAATGCACAAAGCGGTACATATAAAACAGTATCCATTCTGGCAAACTGCGTATCTTTTTTTCGTTTAAAGATACCAAAATAATGAAACTCACCAATTACTCTTATGAAAAAAACAACCATACAAACCCAGGATACCATTTGAACAAAAACATTGGGAAGTGCGAAATGAACAATATTTGCTTGTTGTAATAAAATCATTGCTGCCATACTTAATAATAACGCAATGAACAATGTCATTCCTGTACCTGGTGTAAACGCCTTTTCTCCAGCTTTAGTTGGAATGACACTATTTGTCGCCCACTTACCTCCGAAAGCCCAATAAACATGTAAAAAACTAACTAAGAATAATATGCAAACAGAAATATATGTAATAATAGGCATTTTGTCCTCCCATTATTTTATTTAAATCCTTACCTTTAAAATATGCTATGAATCCTTCATACGCAACCTATATTTAATTACATAAAAAACCCCTTAATGATTTATCAATTTTACGATAAATCATTAAGGGGTTAGTGAAATTTATTATGCATTATACCTATTTTTTCGCCGTTCCATCCTAGTTTGTCCTTGAACAGTACTTTCTTTATATTGATCTATTTGCTCTGCCATTTCATATGTTACAACTGGTTCTTCGTTATTACGCTCATGCATTATTTCTGACGTTTTACGTTTAGAACCTTTTCCACCAAACTTAAATAATTTCATCTTAAATTTCGGTAATCTTGGAAAGCGGATCTTAAATGATAGCCTTTTACGTTTCTTTTTTTGTTTAAATAGATTTGTATTTTCTTTATTATTATCTTTCTCTTTTCGATGAATTAACGTCGCAAGTAATCCACCTAATATAAGTCCTCCAACCAAGAGTAAAAGATATACGTAATTGCTTGTCATTAAACTCATCATACGCTCAAGTATGACTAACGACTGTACTTCTTTTATATCCCATAGTAAAGCGGCCCATAATGAGAATAAACCCAAAGTAAGACCGTATGTACGAAATCGGAATAAACACGGAATTAACGCAATGCACGCGGCGATTTTCGCGTTCGCAATTATTGAACTTGTTGAAATATCCTGATTCCAAATGACTAACAGTAATGTTATAAATGGCGCATATGCTATCCAGCTACATATACGTGAATATATCTTTTTCGCAAAGTAACTACCGAAACTAGTAAAAAATAAAAGTCCTCCAATAAATAAAGATTGTTCTAGAGGTATTTGCTTCATAATACCCGCAACTGGAAAGAGGCCGCTCAGTACCATTAATAGCACATCTAATTTCTTCACAATTCCCCATTCCTTTCAAATTCTTTTTTCAGTTTCACAAAATATACATTTCATATTAATTGAAAAATCTTTGTGATGTAATTGTGATATTTCTAAAAAACATCTTAATCCTGAAAGTAAATAAAGTAAATATGAAAACGAAAATATACATGACAAATCATATCTATATTTACAATGAAAAATGACAAATCCCGCTCATTATGACTAGCAGGATTTGTATACTATTATTTATATTAATATCAATGCATCTTCTTTTTCTAAAATTATTACATCTGCATCTAATTCGTCACTGAATTCTTTAAACTCCCTTGAATCAATATCTGTAGTATAATTTTTAATTAATTTAACCATATGCATTACATGCGTATTATGAATATTTTGTTCCGAGAGCAAGGTTGATTTACAGCACATGTAATGTATCATTTTGGCGATTTCTTCTCTTTCCTCAGATTTTACACCGAACGGGATAACTTCGAGTATGTGCTGCTGTACTATCTCATTGCAATTTAATTCGTATGCAGCCGTGCTATAGTAAATTCCCATTTGATCTACAAATAATCTCGTTTCATCCATAACATATTCTTGGTCTCTAACAATATAGTTCGGTACATCTGAGTTAGTATTAATTCTAATTATGTTTATATCCTCTTTAAAATTTGGGATTATTTCAGGTGAAACCTTGATATTAACGCTTTCATTTTGCAATTCCTCTATCCAATATTTCCTCATATTTGCATCTACAATAAAATAAACTTCTTTATTTTGTTTATGTGCATCTTGTGAAATTTCAACTAATGTTTCTGACATAAATTGTTTAAAACTGACTCCTATATCATTCCTTTTTGATGGTTGTGGTAAAAACACTTTATTATTACCTATATTTAATAACGTATGATCAATTGTGCCCCATTCTTCTTGCCCATATAATTTATATAATATTTCTCTCCCATTTATTTTTGAAAAAATAGGTAAGAAATCATATTTAGACATTTTCTCAATTGATAAATTTACAATTATCCCCGGTAATTTTATCTTATTCCAACTACGCTTTAAGAATCCCTTTTGTTCTAACAAACTAAGAATGGCATTAATAATTTCTTTTTTAGATACACTTTGTCCAATAAATAAATTAATAAATGCTGAAATACGTTCCGTTCGAGCGAATCCTTCCCGAATGATTTGCTTTGGATTAATTTTTTCGCGACCATCACAATTTTTCATTGCAATTAATGCTAATTTCATTTCATTTTGCTCACCTGCCGTAACATGTACAGCTTTTACGACATCGTCTACAAGTTTCTTTTTGTTTTTATGGCTATATTGCATTCTATATGGATTTTGTAATAATTTTTCAATGTTGTATCTTTCAATTTTTAACAGCACCGGATTATCTGCATTTAATACATAGGATGAATCTTCATTTTGAGCTAAAACTATTTTGCTATCTAATAACGCTTGTTCTATCTCTATTAGTATGTCATCTGACCATACTTCTAACGTAATTGTGTCCAATCCCTTTGGAGCAAATAAAGGTAATAACTCATTCTCATTATTAGTTAATACTTTTTCACATTCTAGAAGTAATGTGAAATATGGGAAGCTTAGTTGGAATTCATTAAAAAGTTCCTCTTTTTCTCTTACTTTTATACCAAATTTTATTTTTGTTCCTTGAACTTTATATATATTTTCGTTATATGGAAGAAGCACTCTTACATTAGTTCCTCTAATGTACTCTTTCGGACATTGGAGAATGTCCTCTAATTTAACTTCTCCACCTATCCTATACTCATCTTTTAAATTTCTAAAACGTTTAATCCATTTTATTCCTTTTTCAGCTTGTTGCACTTTTAACTTTATAAACCTTTGCTTTTTCTTATTTAATTCAAATTCAGGAGTTGAAATCAGTATTTGGCTCCGCTTCCGCCCTAAAAGTATAGGAATATCTTTATGATTATATTGTTGATAAAACCGCCTAATCCCTACGGATACTTTTAATAGCGGAATATTCTCACCTCCACGAGTTACGTATTCAAACCGATATACATAAGCGAAATAATCCTGTGTTTCTTCATCTTTAATTGGCTCAGACATCGCTTCAAAAACATCTTGTGATCGCAGTGGCGAAAAATATATTTCTTCCTCGTTTTTATTTTCCATACGTAAAGGCTGTTCGCAAAAAATATGAGTAATTAAAGCTGGTACCCATTTAGAAAACGTTTTTTTATCATGTAATACTGGTAAATTACTAATTAAATCATACTGCCATTCTAAATGTGGTGGATCTATTAATTTATTCGGTTTCCAATCATGAATAACCTCATACCAGCTTTGGAAAATATAGTCTAACTGTTCTTGTCTCATTGGTTCTTTTGCTACAATCCAAGGTGTATCTTCCTTTAATACATATGGATCATGCTGAATGAACAATATATCAGAAAACATATCATACAATCTTTCATTTACAAGTTTTAATTTGCTCGTTAATAAAAATGTTCTATAATGTATCTCTACAATCTCAAGCCATTCAATAGGAAAGTAAATATACGATACTTTCTCATTATAGAGGGGTTCTACTATATTTTTAAATGTTAATAACCGTAATTTTTCCATATTATTAATACTTCCTCTCTTAATATATATTGATCATAAATAATACTAGAAAAGATACCAATTTTTTTAAGCATAAACGAATCAAATTTAAACCAAGCATAGTTTAGGGAAAATAAATTTAATTATAAGAATAATACAGTATAAAAACTAAATTAATAAAAAGTTACTATTACCATATAACTACCTCCTTATTTCACTCTATATATTATAAAAACATTATAATTCATTATTGTATTTTATATCTGTAATTTACAAAATATTTACATAAATTAAACATAATAAAAGGTAACGCCTCTTTATATAGCGATACCTTTTATATACTCTTTATTAAATAACACCTTTAACTTCTTCATTCACCGTCCATTTTTCTAATGTATATGCCATTTCCCAAAATGAATATTCATATTGACTACTAAAAATAAAATGTTGTCTCATACGATTACGGTCTGCCTCTGTTACTTTTTCAGCGATCGTATCTAATCGTGTAATTTGCTCTTCTACTAGGGTACGGAACCAATCAGATCCATATGCAGAAATCCATTCTTGATAAATTGGCTCTTCTGGTTGACATTCTTTTAATCGTTCACCGATTTCATAATATAACCAATAACAAGGTAAAATAGCTGCAATAATATCTCCTAAATGCCCTTCATAAGCTGCACGATACATATGAGATGTATATGCATATGCAGTTGGCGCAGGAATAAAATTATCTTTTTCTTCTTTTGTAATCCCTAATTTCTTTGCGAAATTCTCATGTAAAGATAACTCAGCTTCATACGTATTTTGTGCATGATACGCCATACGAGCCGTCGTTTCTAATTCAAGAGCCTTTGCAGCACCTAACGTTTGTACTCTAGCAAAATGACTTAAATAATATGAATCTTGAAGCACATAATAACGGAAACTAGCTAAATCTAACGTTCCTTCGCCAAGCTTTTTTACAAAAGGGTGATTGAAACTCGCTTCCCAAATTGAATCTACTTCTTTACGTAATGATTGTGAAAAAGTCATTTAAATCCCTCCAATAATTTATAAAATATAAGTATTTATCCACATTTAATGAAATAAAAAAAACTTTCTTTACAGGCGTAAAGAAAGTGAAATAGACAATATTAATTTATGCATTAAATATCATGTCTTCCCCACTTTCCTACGCTGGCATTAACCAGATCAGGTACTAAGAGTCTCAAAATCACATTTGATCTCAGCCTATAAAAGGCCCCTCTAGTGGATAAATATTTAGTTGTTGTATTGCAATTATCATAGCATATTTCGTGGAACTATCAAAAGTTTTAATTGTACAATTATCTTAAAAATCTTCTTCTTTCCTTACTTTTAATGAAGTTTCAATGATCATATCTAATAGCTTACTATAGCTAATTCCCGCTGCTTCTGCACTTTTCGGCAGTAAACTTGATTGTGTCATCCCTGGTAATGTATTAACCTCCATTACATATGGAATTCCGTCCTTCACCATCATATCAACCCTTGCATAAACACTACATTTTAATGCTTTATAACAAGCCATTGACGCTTTATTTACACGTTCCTTAATTTCAGTTGGAAGTTCAATAACTTCTTCAATTGTACTAACATCATCGTATTTTGCATTGTAATCAAAAAACTCAGCTGCATGTCGAATCGAAATAATAGGTAACTGTTTACCATCAAAAATTGAACATGTAATCTCGTCACCTTTTATATACTTCTCAATTACTACTTCAGAATCCCATTCGAATACAGTTTCCAGCATTGAGATTAATTCATTTTTATCATTGACGATCTTTACTCCAACACTTGAGCCACCAGAGTTAGGTTTTACCACTAACGGAAATCCTATCTTATCTAATTCTTCAAGCTTTAGATCATCCATTTTTGTGAGTTCAATCCAATCTGGTGTTTCTACTCCTTCATAACGCAAAATCTTTTTCGAAATATTTTTATCCATACATATACCGCTAGATAACATATTGCTACCGCTATAAGGAATACCTAAACTCTCAAGCGTCCCTTGAACTGTACCATCTTCTCCATATTTTCCGTGTAATGCTAGCAATGCAAAATCAATGTCTTTCGCTTTTTCAATTAAATCCATTTTTTCATTTAACGTAATTGGAACTATTTCATACTTACTCTTATTTAAATGTGCAATCATTTCATTCCCAGTCATAATTGATACTTGTTTTTCAGAGGATACTCCTCCCATAATAACGCCAATTCTCATTTTCTCAACTCCAAGTTTCATTTTTTAATGTTTCACCAATTATTTGAATCCCGCTAACAATTTCCTTTTCTTTCAAACGTGAAAATCCTAATCGGAATGTGTTCGCTCCTCCTCCATCAGAGTAAAAAACATCTCCAGGAGAAAACGTAACTCCTTTTTCATAACACTTTTGTAAAAGTGTGCGGGCTTGAATTTTTTCTTCCAACTCTATAAACAAATGAAGTCCACCATCTCCAGTCATTCTTTTAAACGGAATGTACTGATTACATGCCCCAACAGCTAACTCATATTTTTTCTTATAAACAGACCTTGCTTTTTTTAAATATTTTTCAAAATATCCTTCATGTAAATATTGAAACAGAACAGCTTGATCTAAAGTAGAAGTGTGAATCGTTCTTGCTCTTTTTACACTTTCTAAATAATGTATCAGTTCTTTATCTGCAATGATCCAACCTACACGTAAACCGGGGAAAAGTACCTTTGAAAAGCTGCTAATATAAATCACATTATTACCAGCCCCTGCAAAAGTTAATAATGGGGCCAAATGTGAACCTGAATAACGTAATTCTTCATTAAAACCATCTTCTATAATAGGAATCTTATATTTTGAAAATAATCTCATCAATTCCGTTCTTTTCTCCGAACTCGTAACAATACCGGTTGGATTATGATAAGAAGGGGTTAAATACGCGAAATCAAAATCCTTTTCACGCAAATTTTTTTCTACTTCATTCGTATCAATACCATCATCATTCATATTAATTCCATGAACTTCAAGTCCATGTAAACGAAAAAGCTTCAATGCAGCATGGTGAGTTGGGTTCTCACAAATAACACGCCCTGATTTCTTCGATAAAGAAGATAACACAATATCTAATCCTTCTGTAAATCCATTTGTAATTAAAATATCTTTGTTCGAAATATCTACACCTTTCATTTCCATGTAATGAAGTAGATAATTCATTAACGGTCGATAACCTTTTGCATATCCGTAGTTCAATACGATATCCCCTTCAATGGACATACGAGTAAGAAAAGCTCTTTTGAAATTTTCAACATCAAATAGCTTTTCGTCCGGGGCTATACTATTAAAAACAATCATTCCTTTTTCCCAGCGAACTCCATGTTTCATTAAGTCTAATTCATCCGCTAATGTGGTAACAGCATTAAGTTTATTTTTCCAATCTATTTCAACAGACGAGGTGTTAGATATATCCACCTTCGCAACGAAATTTCCTTTTCCTTTAACTGCATAAATGAGTCCTTCTTGTTCTAAATCCGCATATGCAGAGAGTACTGTATTCCTGCTCACTGATAGTAATTCACTCAGTTCCCTTGTTGATGGGATTTTTTGGTTCCCTAACAAATGCCCTTTCATAATCATCTTTTTCAAATAATCCTTTAATTGAATATAAACGGGACGATCTTTTACAACTTTAAAATCCTTAAACAATTCCTTACCCCCTGCAATTATTTTTGCATATTTATTTCATTCTCAAAAGGTCCACCACATATGTATTTTTTATGAATAGCGGTACGGTTATAAAGCCTATAAATCCTTTCGATATAGATTGATTACATCTTTCAAAGCGGCTGCGGCTGCCCCACGTGGGTTTGAGGCCCCTCCAAGCGTTGTCACTTGTCCCATTGAATCCGTAAAGAATGTAATTCCTTTTTCGGTACTATTTATATTTGCTAATGGATGTTCTTTCTCTAAATTACAAGGTTTTACACTAAGATTTACTTTCCCATTATCATCTTTATATGCTGATGCAATCAATTTAATAGATTTATTTTGTTCCTTTGCATTTTGAATTTGTTGCGTTGTAACGTGCTCTATTCCGTTTATTTGTATATCTTTGAGTGAATAATCTGTTCCCATTAAACTATTCGTCAAAAGTAATAATTTACAAGCGCTATCCATCCCGCTTATATCTAATAACGGGTTAGTCTCCGCAATTCCTTTATTTTGTGCTTCTTGCAACGCTTCTTCAAACGTCTTATCTTCTTCATGCATCTTTGTAAGAATATAATTTGTTGTCCCGTTCAATATTCCTTCTATTTTTTCAATATGGCAACCTGCTAAACTTAGTTGTCCAATGTCTAATGTCGGTAACGCAGCCGCAGTTGCACCGCTATATCGAATACGTACATTTGCCATTTTTGCTGCTTCCTTTATTTCTCTCCAGTTTGTAACGAGTGCACCTTTAGAAATTGCGACTATATCCATATGTTTCTCAATCGCTTGTTTTATATATTGTTTTCCTGGATTTCCATCCTTTAGATTTGTAACAGTTGATTCTACCAATACAGTGCCACTTATCTCACTTGTTCCACGTTCCTCCGGATGATGTTCTATATATTTTTCAATCGCAGCAGTACCGCCACCATACATTAATAAATGATGAATAGATAACCCTCCCTCATTACGTATTGCAACATTTCTACCTAATACGCCACTTACCACTAAATTTATTCCATATGTTTCATTTATATATAAATATTTTTCATTTAATAATTTTATAAACTCTCTTCCTACTGTTCCATATCCAGATAGTACAATGTGAATTTTCATAATATCCCTCCATATTTTTCTACCAAATCCCTCTTTCAATATAATATAAAGCGCCCCCGAATTCCATCGAGAGCGCTTTATTATTAACTATTGCGGTAGCCGTGATAACTTTTCTGCAATTGTTCTATAAAATTCTTGAATATTAGAAAAACCTAACGTGTCTGAAACACTTAATCCTACCATATCGAGATGATCCCAATTTACTTTCGTTTCAATATGATTCCATTTTCCAACCTGTAAAGACTCATTATTATTTACGGCAATATTAGACGAAGGCGCAATCATAGAATTTGTATTTACTACACCGTCATTTTGCCACCAAGATGTATCAATTAATGGGCGATTTTCTTCATATCTTGCATAGGAACCTAAGAAAAATGCATTACCCATTAACACTTTGTTCATCGTAATATGAGGTAATTGTAAACCTGTTATAGGTGCTGCTTGCGATGCATGTCCACTATACGATAAGTAATATACATCCGATTGCGTCTTTACCCAATTATTTAACTCTTTTGCACCATCAGTACTTAAATCCCATTGACTTATATCTTTTGTATTTTTCCAAATTGAACTATTTAAAATACGATCAGTATATTGGAAAAAGGACTCTCCACCATTCTTTTTCATACCCCATTGATCCAATTTAAAATCATATAATGATAAATTATTGTTTCCTCCTAAACTTGCAGCAGTAATGAGTAAATCTTTCACAAACGGAAGCAATAGACTACCATCCGCAAGTGTTGTCCCGTTGTGAGGAGTTGCTAAAGTTGTAACACTATGAACATACGATTTACCACCTTCAAATAGTGGTGATATCTTTGTATTCGGATGATTTTCCACATAATTTTTTTCTTCATAACTTCCTTCTTTTAATAGCTGTACTAATGTTCTCGTCGTTTGTCCTCCCATACTATGCCCAACTAAATGAACTTTATTTGTTTCACTCCAATTCGGTGCAAAACCACTATATGTTCTACCAAAACGATTATGTCTATGTTTCTCAGCATGTGCCGCACCATAATCTACTGTTCCACCGTTAATTTGCGCGTATAATTCACATGCACGGTCCCAATTACTAGAAACAGGGCCAACAGCAGCCGTATGTACTGTATAACCATTTCTTTTTAAATCTTCCTGTATATCATGAACACCACCCCAATATTTTACCTCTAACATTTCTTCCCTACCCCATCCAGCAAATCCATTCACTAAAATGATAGGATAATTATTTTGTTGTCTCTCTTCAGCGTATGTTGTTTTCACCGCGAATGAACAAACAGTCACTAATGTAAAAAAACATATTTTTAAAAATAACTTCCCCATACTTTCTCCCCCTAATAAAACGTTTACATTTTTTTGTGAAAAAGATTTACACAATTCGTTTTTAACTTAAACATAATGTAAAGTATTTTATATACGTTGTATATATAGAAAACATGCACAAATGTTGATAAATATTAATTCAAGTAAGCATTTACTTTTTATAATATAACTTATAAATCTTATTATTAGAATTTATAATTGAACATAGTTTCCTCATGCTAAATGGATTAAAAATCATAAGAAAACTAATTTCATTGCTTGAAAGGAGGAAAAAGCATGCAAATCGGATTAAACATTCGTACTTTATCTCAACCTTCTAAAATAACTCCATCTAATCTTGAGCGTAGTACTATCTCTTCTACTAAATTTGAACATAAGAAATCAAATGATCCAATCAAATTTGATATTCGTTCATCTGAAAAAGAAATGAAACGACTTGAGCATAAATTTAGCGAATTAGATTTATGGAAGATGTTGAAAGATAAAGGTGCTCCTTTATGGATCATACTTGAAATGCTACAAAAAATCCGTAAAGAAAAAGAAGCTCAAAATAATTCAGTTCAAAATTCAAATACGATTGAAGAAACGAGTGAGACTCGATTAAATGAAGTAATGTAAAGCATAATATTTGATTGGTCTATAAACTAAAAAGAGTTCAAGACTGATAAAGTTTTTATCAACCTCGAACTCTTTTTTAAGATTTTTCTCCAATCGTTACAAACTGAAAAGATACTTCTCCTTCCAAACCTTTAATTAGCCTTGTTACTTTGACATTTTCATTAACCAATGTATTATCTGTCGACATTTTAGGTTTTTCATCTCCTAAAGATTTTTTCAGATGAAGAAGGTGCATTTTCGTTTCATTTGCCTTTATTTCTTTATACACACTATTTTGTGCTACAATCACATACCATTGCGTTGGATATTTACGAGTGTTACCTATCCAAGCGTCACTATCGTATGAAACTGGAATCTCTTTTCCTTCTAATTCAATACTTTTCATATTCTTTTCGTCTTCATGTGTAAACAATAGTGAGCCTTCTTTTGGGAATTTCGGTAACGTATCTATAATATAATTGGAGCCATTATCTCGTTTACGAAAAACTTTTTCTTTAATCAATGCTTGTGCTGTAGATTCATTTAAAATTAATACCTGTCCATTTCCAACTTTACCTTTTTTCACAGAAAACACTTCATTTTCTTTCGTAATTTCTTGATAACGATTAATAATTGGTGAAATTTTATTTTCATCTCCAATGATTAATAAACCGTTTGCAGGAAATGGATTTTCCTTTTTAGAGCATGCACTAAAACTTATTAAAAGTAGTATCGTTAACATAAAAATAGTTAAAGTTCTTTTCATCGCGTTTCCTTTCATCATACAATTCATTTTTCCACATACTTTTGTGTAGTCTTACAAGCTAATATACTCTATTGCTCCATAACTTTATAAAGCTTTTGTAGGTAACGCCAACGAGTTATAAAGAAATATAAAACTTGTATACATATAAATGAAATTAAAATAACGATCGAGCTATTTAAAATAGAAAAATCGACTAATTGTTGCAGTGCCGTATACGCAACTACAGTATGAATCACTGCAATGATAATCGGTAAGAAGAACATTAATACTAACTGTCTCGTTACAACTTTTTTTAACTCTCGTTTACTTAATCCCATTTTCGAAATCATTTTATATTGTTGTTGATCACGGTCCAAATCAGTATATAATCGGAAATAAATAAAACTAGCAGCAAATGTAAAGAAAACGATTCCGACTAAAACACTTGCCATAAGTAATAAACCATTCTTTTGCTTTGCCTCCAACAAGTTTAATGTTAAAGCTTCAAAGTAGAAATCGCTGTCCCTAAGATCTTTATCGAATACATTCTTTAATTGATTTGAAATCTCTTTCGTTTTTATCCAATCATCTACAACAAATCCGTAAGTACGATGTTGAATATTTTCATCTTTTGGATTACTCGTATGAGGAATTTCATCATACACATGATCTTGAACAGCAATATAAATACTACTAGGATCATGTGGTAAAACTAAATTTTCCACAGTTTTTTTCACACGAAATGTCTTTGTCCAATCTCCTTGAATGACTTCAATATTTTTTTTATAGTCACCATTTTTAAATTCTTGTTTTTGTGACACCCTCCCAGGGATTAGTAAAATTTCATCTTCTTTTTCAATCGTTTCTTGTTGGTACCCGAGTGCTCTCGTAAGTTCGTTATATTCACTTAATTTCAATACATTTACGTTACTTTCTGTAAATTTATTTGAAGATGAAGCCATTCGGTACGGAATATTTGCATCCGCAAGATGTTTTTTTATAATAGAGAGATGTTTATCTACCAATTTGTTGTTTTCAGAGCTTTCATACAGAAATGTATATGGGTTTGTCATCCATACTAAATTCCTATTACCAAGAGCAGCTGTTGTACCGATTGCTGTAAATGCAACTGCTGAAATAATAGATACAATGAAAAACATCGTTGCGTTATCTTTCATACGGTAAATTAATTCTGAAAATGTTAATATATTTGTTCGCTTTAAAAAGAATGATTCACTCCTTTTAGCAAGATACAATATATACACGCTACACTGTGTATATAAAAAGTACGTTCCTATAATGACTAGAAGTACACCCATTCCGAGCGTAATAAAATTAGTACTTGGGATAAAGCGAAATACTGAAATATATCCATAGCCTATACTAATTAAAGAAAGTAGCGATAATAGAATAGAAGCCTTCGGTTCAGGCTTTGGCTTTTCCTCTGCTTGAATAAGTTCCACAAGTTCCGTTACTTTTATCATTTTAAAAGTAACAAGCGAAACAATTAAAAATAATAAAAGAAATGTGATGACTGTTAATAATACCGCCTGCACTGGTATATAAAAAGGTAAACCATTACTAATCATTAATACACTTGCACTTATCAATAAAACTAGTTTAGAAAATATGAGTCCAATAAGAATTCCTATACAAATTGAGCCAAATCCAATCAACATATTTTCAATTAATAATAATTTCTTAAGCTGTCTCATTGACATACCTTGCATCATTAATATGCCAAATTCTTTCTTACGCGTTTTTAAAAACGAACTAACTGAATATAAAATAAAGAAAAATGAAAATACAAAAATCAATCCTTGCGAAACTGTAAATCCCAATGTACCGAATGCACTTATTGTTGCACTTGTCGATTTTAATTCTCCTTGTAAATCAGGATGAAATAATAAAAGAGCATACGTAAAGAAAATCATAATAGAAAATGCACTACTTAAAAAATGGGCAGCATACGTACGCTTATTACGAAAAATATTATTAAATGCGAACTGACGAAAAGTCATGTCTTTTCCCCCCTAACAAAGAAAGGACATCCATAATCTTTTGATAAAATGCTTGCCTGCTTTCACCACAATAAATTTCGTTATATAGTTGACCATCTTTAATAAATATAACTCTGCTGCAAAAACTCGCTGCATACGGATCATGTGTAACTAACATCATCGTTGCTTTTTCTTCCTTATTAAGAGCATCTAGCATCTCCATTACATCATTTGAAGATTTAGAATCCAAGTTCCCTGTTGGTTCATCTGCAAGTAATAATTGCGGCTTATGAACGATTGCACGAGCGATTGCTGTTCTTTGAGCTTGTCCCCCTGAAATTTCAAAAGTTCTTTTACTCAATATATCTGTAATATTTAATTTCTCTGCAATTTCTTCCACTCGTTTGTTCATTTCTTGTACAGAAACACCATCTAATGTCATCGGTAATACGATATTTTCCTTTACTGTAAGTGTGCTAAGAAGATTAAATGATTGAAAAACAAATCCTAATTGTTTCCTGCGGAATAACGCTAAATCTTCTGATGATAATTGGAAAGGATTTGTGCCATTAATTAAAATTTCTCCCGATGATGGAGAATCAATAGTAGATACCATATTCAATAACGTTGTTTTCCCACTACCTGACGGGCCCATAATTCCTACAAATTCACCTTCTTGAATTGATAAATCAATATCTACCAATGCTTTAAAAGGTATTTTCCCCTTATATACTTTACTAATACTTTTTGCATGTAAAATTTCCATTTATATTCTCCCTTCATTTCCACTGCTCACTATAAAGTGTAAATGAATTGTCTTATAGCACATATTGATTCATCTTTCATTTATCTTACACGCTTGTAAGATTTCTAAAAAAACTGATAACAAACCTATTTTCAATCTATAATCGATGTATATCTATCTTATAATATTTGCATAGTGGTATAAAATACAATGCTATTTATTTCTAATTTTTATTAATATAAGAAAAAAGACCGATTGCTTTATCGG